>DASSIA010000157.1:0-2873 GCA_035692345.1 Arthrobacter sp.
GGCAGCCCCGGAACGTACGACGGCGTTGCTCGCCAAGTTCCGCAACTGGGCCATGGGTGCCGTCCCCGCGGCGCAACGGAAAGTGTCCGTGGCGAACCAGGGCGCCGACGTCGGGCCCGTTGACTGGCTCCTGGCCCGGGGACTGTTGGTCCCCCTGGACGCCGCCCACGTGGAACTGCCGCACAGCGTGGGGCTGTCCCTGCGCGGTGGCGCCATCATCGACGATTTCACCCTGTCCCCGCCTGTTCCGGAGCTGGGCAGCACCACTGCAGCGCTGCGCCGGAATGCGGCGCTGGGCGCCATCGCCGAAACCCTCCGGTTGGTGGGTGAACTCCTCCACGCGGTCAGGGAACAGCCCCTGGCCACCCTGCGCAGCGGCGGCGTCGGGGTGCGTGAAATGAAGCGCCTGGGCGAGACGCTGCGCATTGACCAGCACCGGGCGGGCCTGCTGCTGGAGCTCAGTGCCCTGTCCGGCCTGCTGCGCCTGGATGTGGACTCGTCCTCGTGGGTGCAGCCCCCGCAGCTGGAGTGGCTGTCCCTTCCCCGGCAGGAGCAATGGCTGTGGCTGGTCAACGCCTGGCTCGCGAGCGAACGTGTGCCCTCCTTGGTCGGTCAGCCCATCAACGGGCCGGGCAGCTTGCCCGCCGCGCAGCGCGCCCTGGCCGGCAACTCCGTCAATGCCCTCTCCGCCGAAGCGCAACGGCCGGACGCCCCCGTGGTCAGGAAGCGGATCCTCGAAATCCTCAACGAACTGACGCGGGAGGCGGCCGCGGCGGACGGCACGGCGCCGGTCCTCGATGCCGCCGCCGTGCTGCAGCGCGCCGAATGGGCACAGCCCCGGATGGCCCGGCGTTTCAGTTCCCTGATCAAGGGGGTCCTGGCTGAAGCGGAGATGCTGGGACTGACCGGCTCCGGGGCGCTGAGCCAGTTGGGCAGCGCCATTGCCGAAGACAACCCGGACCAGGCCCTGGGCATCCTGGGCGAACACCTTCCGGCTGCGCTCAACCACGTCCTGCTCCAGGCGGACCTGACCGCCATTGCCCCGGGCTACCTGGCGCCGGAGCTGGCCGAAAAGCTCCTGCTGATGGCCGACGCCGAAGGGCAGGGTCCCGCCACCATCTACCGGTTCTCCGCCGGCTCGGTCCGTCGTGCGCTCGACGGCGGACACGACGCCTCAAGCCTGCTGGCCTTCCTCCGCGAGCATTCGGCCACCGCCGTGCCGCAACCCCTGGAATACCTGGTGGAAGACACCGCGTCCCGGCATGGCCGCCTCCGGGTGGGGACCGCCGCCAGCTTCATCCAGAGCGACGACGAGGCGACGGTGCTGGAGTTGGCGGCGGAATCCAGGGCAGCCGGCCTGGGTTTGGCCCGCATTGCGCCCACGGTGCTGATTTCCACTGCTCCGCCGCGGGAAACTGCGCAGGTCCTGCGGGGGCTGGGCCTCTCGCCGTCCGTGGAGGACTCCGAACCCGGAGTTGTCCGGCTCCGGCGTACAGCAGGTGCTCACGGCAGCGCCCGCCCTGTCTACACGGCGCCGCGCACCGCTCCCCCGGAGGCCGACGTCGACGCCCAGCTCGCCGTGCTGCGGCACCGGCGCGCTGAGGCAACCGGAAACCCCAACGGTGCCGTGCACGGCTCCGGCGAGGCTGCAACGCAGCTTGGACTGGAGACCCTGCAACGGGCCATCCGGCTCAAGCAGCGGGTGAGCATGAATGTAGTGGACAGCCAGGGCAACTCCTGCCTGGAGACAGTCGTTCCCCTTTCCGTCAACGGCGGACGCGTCAGGGTCTTCGATCCTGCCAAGGAAACCGAGCGGGTGCTCTCCATCCACCGCATCATCGATATTGAGGCCGCAGAGGAACTGCGCCAGTGAAGGACTCCCCCGCGTGAACGACGGCCCGCTGATCGTCCAAAGTGACAAAACCATCCTGCTCGAAGTGGACCATGAACTGGCCACCGAGGCGCGCCACGCCATCGCCCCCTTCGCCGAACTGGAACGCGCCCCGGAACACATGCACAGTTACCGCCTGACCCCGCTGGGCCTGTGGAACGCCCGCGCTGCCGGGCTCGACGCCGAGAAGGTCCTGGACACGCTGCTCAAGTACTCGCGGTTCCCGGTGCCGCATTCGCTGCTGATCGACGTCGAAGAGACCATGTCCCGGTACGGACGGCTGCGGCTGGAGAAGGATCCCCAGCACGGCCTGGTGATGCGCACTGACGACTACCCGGTTCTGGAAGAAGTGATCCGGGCCAAGAAAATCCAGCCCCTGCTCGGGCCACGGATCGACGGCGAAACCATTGTGGTCCACTCCTCCCAGCGGGGCCAGCTCAAGCAACTGCTGCTGAAGATCGGCTGGCCGGCGGAGGACCTGGCCGGCTACGTGGACGGTACGCCGCACCTGATCGCGCTGAACGAGGACGGCTGGAAGCTCCGTCCGTACCAGCAGCTCGCCACCGAGAATTTCTGGGCCGGCGGCAGCGGTGTGGTGGTGCTCCCCTGCGGGGCCGGGAAGACCCTGGTGGGTGCCGCCGCCATGGCCACCAGCTCCACCACAACGCTGATCCTCGTGACGAACACTGTAGCGGCGCGGCAGTGGAAGGATGAACTGCTCAAACGCACCTCCCTGACGGAGGATGAAATCGGCGAATACTCCGGCGCGGTCAAGGAAGTCAGGCCCGTCACCATCGCCACATACCAGGTCCTCACCACCAAACGCGGCGGCCTGTACGCGCACCTGGAATTACTCGACGGCCACGACTGGGGCCTGATCATCTACGACGAAGTGCACCTGCTGCCCGCACCGATTTTCCGGATGACCGCTGATCTCCAGGCGCGGCGCCGGCTCGGCCTCACCGCCACCCTGGTGCGGGAG
>DASSIA010000158.1:0-3140 GCA_035692345.1 Arthrobacter sp.
TCCCGTTGGCAGGCTCGGCCAGCCCGATGACATAGCCAACGCAGCCGGGTTCTTCCTCGACGAGCGATCTGGGTTCGTAACGGGCCAGACGCTGTACGTATGTGGCGGACTTACGGTCGGATCAAATCCAATGTGACAACCAGAACTCCGTGAATACAGTGTCCGCGGCGACCTTGACCCACAAGCCAGAGTCGTCAATTGACAGGTAGGCGACGCTCTGAGCCCGGTTCTGGGTGAAACCCTAGCGTAGATCGATGCTCCGGATCCCGACGGCACGCACTGCGAAGAATGCACAACCTCATTGCCCAAGGAGGCTCAATTGACTGGTCATGAAAGGTCGTTTCGAACCACAGACGGTGTTCGCCTTGTCTATGATGATCACGGCTCGGGCCCCGCCGTTTTGCTCGTGCACGGTTTTACGTGCAGGGCCGCGCACTGGGCGTTCCAGCGTGAGGCGCTAGTTGCCGCGGGCTATCGGACGCTGGCCCTTGATTTGAGATTCCATGGTCGTTCGGACTCACCGGCCAGCGGTCAACGCGTGTCCCGGTTGGGGAAAGACGTCGGGGAATTGATCGAGCATCTGGAACTTGACGATGTGGCCCTGGTCGGACATTCATTGGGAGTCTCGGTTTGTCTCGCATACTTTGATCTGTTCGGCACGGACCGCGTAAGAGCGTTCGCGGCCATTGACCAGTCTCCGAAACTAGTAAATGACGAGACATGGGCCTGGGGCGTAAGGTCCGTCGAATGGACCAATGTCTGGGACGCTGTAAATGGTCGATTTCAGTGGGGCAACCCGGCCCTGGAGCCAGCCACGCCGCCTCACGTCGTGAAACTCCTCGCCGAAGTCGGCAGCCCTACTGATTTCCCCGCAGGGGCAGTCCTTCAGTTGCTAGTAGACCATTTCACTGCCGACTGGCGTGATGTTGTTCCAACCGTCAATGCTCCAGCCTGGGTAGCCACCGGCCGTTACTCGCCATCATTTCCGCTTGAAGGTATGGACTGGTTTGCTGGGACTCTGCCGGACTCATCCCTGTCCGTGTTTGAAAACAGCGGACACTGCCCTCACTGGAACGAACCCGAGGATTTCAACCGGGAACTGCTCGCTTTTCTTGGGCGGGCCCTGCGGTAGAGGTGACTTCAGGGCCTCACTGGCCGCTAATACATCTCCGTGGTGATGGCGCGCAGGAAGGCCTTCAGTTCCGCCGCCATATCCACTGAATCGTTGTCCAGAAGCCACTGCAGCTACAACCCATCCATCAGTGCCACCAACTGCACCCCAGGCCGCAAACCGCCTGACTACCAACATTTCGGACCCACTCGTAGCGCCGTTGAAAGGCGATGCGGAGCCGAGGGAACACAGCTTGGACGGCGTTGGCTAGGCTGCCTGCGCAGCCTTGACGGCCTGCATGACGCGGTCGGTGACCTCGTCAATGCCGCCGATGCCGTCAACCTGGGTCAGGATGCCGCGCTCGGCATGCCTGGCCACAACAGCCTCGGTCTGCTCGTGGTACAGGTCCAGCCGGTGGCGGATGACCGTCGTCTTCGCTCAGGCGGTGGCGCACCATCTTGTTGGTCACGCTGTGCGGCACGAAATCGCCGGCATCCATGTGCTTCCTGGCCTCGACGCCCAGCATCATCTCACCCTTGACGTTGGCGCGGAAGATGTCGACGGTGCAGACTGCAACGACGCCGAGGCGTTCGGAGATCCGGTCCGCCTGCGTACCCTTACCGGACCCGGGAGGTCCGATAATCAACATTCTTGTCATCGCAAAAGCCCTTCGTAGTGACGTTGTAGCTGCGCGTCAATCCGGGCGCTAGATCCACTTTGGTGCTGCGGGCACCTCGGGCAGGTACGCGTCCGACGCCGGTGCGGCGGCATCCGCTGCTGTGCCGGCTGTTGGTGTGGTGCTTGTTGCGGTGACGCCTGTGGTGCCGCGGCCGGTGGCCCATTGGACGACGGCGGGCAGGGTTCCGGTGATGCGGGTCGGGTTCTGGGTGGTGGTGTCGCCGAACACGAGGTCGGTGCCGGCGATGGTGATGAGCAGGCCGGTGGCGGTGCCGCGGGTTGTCCAGGCTCCGGTGATGTCTTTGAGGAGCCGGGTCAGGACGGGTGCGGGGATGTCGGCGAACGTTGCCCCGTTGTCCAGGTCGATGGCGTGGGTCCAGACCTCGCGGGTGCGCATCCACACGGTTTCACTCGCGGGCACGGTCCGGCCCTGGGCGGTTTTGACCTGGTGGTGCCAGGCCTGTTCGGGCAGGTCGCGCCATTCGACGTTCAGGTGCACCGCTGAGTGGTCAAAGAGATTCCGCAGCGCGATCGGGGACAGGGTGGCCCCGAAATCGATCTCATGGTTGCGCGCCTCGGGGGAGGAGTACATGGGTGTTTCAACCCCTGTGGCGGCCCATTCGATGAGCCGGGCGATGGCGCGGGCGTTGTAGCCGATGTGGGCGGTGACGTGGCGGCGGGTCCATCCGGGCAGCAGCGAATCGCCGTCGAGTTCGTCGTCGGTGAGTTCGTTGAGTTTCCGGGCGAAGAACGCGGTCCCGCGCCGGGCCTGGAGCAGCCCTTCGAGGAGCTCCGGGTCCGTGGTCTGGTCTTCGCGGGCGGTCATCAGGCTTCCTTGACCACGCGGTTGTTCAGCTGGCCCAGGCCCTCGATGGTGGTGACCAGGAGCTGGCCGTCCTGGAGGTAGCGCTTGGGGTCCTGGGCGTGGCCCACACCGCCGGGGGTGCCGGTAGCGATCACGTCTCCCGGGTTCAGGGTGATGATCGTGGAGATGTAGGAGACCAGGAATTCGGGGGTGAAGACGACGTCGCCGGTGGGGGTGGACTGCTGGATTTCCCCGTCGACAGCGGTGGTCATGAGCGGTCCGGCGGTGAATTCGTCCTGGGTGACCAGGGCCGGGCCGAAGGGGGTGGATTTCTCCCAGGTTTTGCCCTGGAGCCACTGGACGGGGCGGAACTGGTAGTCGCGCATGGACACGTCGTTCAGGACCGCGTATCCGGCGATGTGGTTCTTGGCGTCGGCTTCTGAGATGCGGCGGCCGGTCTTGCCGATGACGACGGCGAGTTCGGCTTCCCAGTCCACGGCGTCCGATTCCTGCGGGAGGGCCAGGTCATCATTGGGGCCGATCAAT
>DASSIA010000159.1:0-6275 GCA_035692345.1 Arthrobacter sp.
TCGATGTCCTTCCAGAAGGGCCGGTCCACCATCACAAACGTCTTGGAGGACTGCATGTAATGCGAGCGCTCGATGGCGGTCCACAGTTCGGCCGGGAACAGGGCCTCCTCGGTGTGGATCCGGGTGGACAGCAGCCAGGACTGGCACGTGGTGACCACGGCGGGGTAGCTGGCCTCGCGGCCCCAGCGCTCCCGGATCCGGAGGCCGCCGTCGGCATCGCGGCTGATCCTGCCCACAGCCCCGCGGGGCGTCCCGGAGTGGAGGGACGCCAGGGACGTGCCGTCCGGCCAGTGTGCCATGCCCGACGGCGCGTGCTGCCACAGTGCCTCGGGCAGCCTTTGGGCTCCGCCGCTGATCAGCCGGTGCTGGTCATCGGCGTCGGTGTAGACCACGCGGAGGATTTCCAGGATGGAGTTGGGGAAGTCCGTGTCCCAGCCGCCGGTGCCGAAGCCCACCTGGCCGAAGGCCTCCCGGTGCGCAAAGCCGGCTTCCTTGAATGACTCGCTCGCGGCGATGAACCCGTAGAAGGTCTGCTCGTCCATGAGCGGCAGCAGCCTGTTCCAGAGGTCCTTGATCCGGCCGGTGTCCCGGGCCCGGATGGCGTCCTGCATTTCGGCGAACTTCGCGCCGTCGTTCACGGCAGCCTTCCAGGCGTCCGCCACTTCGCGGAAGAACGGCGGCAGGTCCTGCGGTGTCTCGGCGTAGTGCTTCCGGCCGGCGAGTTCGATCACGGTGCTGGAGGTGACTGGTGCCAGCGGGTTGGGGAAATCCTGGGTGTCCAGCCCCAGCAGGTCCACGTAGTGGTAGAAAGCCCGGCCGGACACCGGGAACCGCATGCCGCCCAGGTCGGCCACCACGCCCGGAGCGGAGGGGAAGCTGGCGGTGCGCAGGCGGCCGCCAATCCGGTCCGCTTCGTAGATGACGGGGCGCAGGCCCAGCTTCATCAGCTCGTAGGCTGTGACAAGGCCCGAAAGCCCCGCCCCCACAACTGCCACTTCGGTGCCGTACAGTGCCGGCGGAACCTGGCCGAGCCCTGCCGGGTGGGCGAGGTAGTGGTCATAGCTGAACGGAAAATCCGGGTTCAGCATGGTGATGGGGCCGGCCTGGGTGCTGGACGGGCCAGAGGCCGGGAGTTCGGTGGCGACGGTCATGAAAGCCCTGCCTTTAATTGTTCGGTGGTGGACAACGTTGAAGATTCCGGCCTGCTCAGCTCACCGTATTCCTCGTGGCTCAGCGCCGCCACCCTGGAGTTCCGGCGCCCGTAGCCGAAGTAGGCCGCCAGGCCCACCAGCATCCATACTCCGAAAGTCACCCAGGTTTCGGCGCCCAGGTTGGCCATGAGGTAGGCGCACATGAGGGCCCCGAGGATCGGCGTCAGGGGAAAGAACGGCACGCGGAAGGTGCGCTGCAGTTCGGGCCGGGTGCGGCGCAGGTAGATCACTGCCACGTTGACCAGTGCGAAGGCGAACAGGGTTCCGATGCTGGTGGCGTCTGCCAGGGCCCCGAGCGGGACCAGCCCCGCGGTCAGGGCGACGGCGGTACCCACCAGGAGCGTCCCGGCCACCGGGGTGCCGGTCCGGCGGGAGACGCGGCCAAAGATCGTCGGGATCAGGCCGTCACGGGACATGGAGAGCAGGATGCGGGTCTGGCCGTAGAGGACGGTCAGCACGATACTGGCGATGGCCAGGACGGCGCCGACGGCGAAGACGAGGGCAATCCACGGCTGGCCGGTGGCTTCTTCCAGGATCTTCACCAGCGGGGCTTCTGTGCCGTCGAACCATCCCCAGGGGCGGGCGCCGATGGCCGCGACGGCCACCAGGACGTAGATGGTGGTGACGATGACCATGGAGAGCAGGATGGCCCGGGGAAGGTCGCGCTTGGGGTTGCGGGCCTCCTCGCCGGCAGTGGAGGCGGCATCGAACCCGATGTAGGAGAAGAACACACGGGACGCGGCGGCGGAAACCCCGGCGGCACCCATGGGCATGAGTGGTTCAAAGTTGCCCTCGTTGAAGGCCGTGAACGCCACGGCGCAGAAGAAGAGCAGGATACCCACCTTGACCGCCACGATGGATGTGTTGATCCAGGCGCTTTCCTTGGCCCCGCGGACCAGCAGGATGGTTGCCAGCACCACGATGACCATGGCCGGGATGTTAACCACGCCGCCGTCGCCCGGGGGTTGTGAAACCGCGTCGGGGAGAACCTGCCCGAACACGGCCAGGGCCTCGTTCACGTACTGGCCCGCGCCCACGGCAACGGCGGCGACCGAGACGGCGTATTCCAGGACGAGGCACCAGCCGCAGATCCAGGCCATGCCTTCGCCCATGGTGGCGTACGTGTAGGAGTAGCTGGAACCCGCAACCGGGACCAGGCCGGCCATCTCGGCATAGGACACGGCGGAAAGCAGCGCGGCGAGCCCGGCGATGGCGAAGGAAATCCAGATCGCGGGCCCGGCAAGCGGAACGGACTCGCCAAGGATCACCAGGATGCCGGTTCCCAGGGTGGCGCCGACACTGATCATGGTCAGCTGCAGGACCCCGAAGCTGCGGACCAGCCGGGGTCCGCCATGGCCGTTGTCCGCTTCGCGGACCATCTGTCCGATCGGTTTCCGGCGCAGCAGTTGCGCGCCCAGCCCGGGACGGCCGGATGTTTCGGCCGTAGCCGGCCGGGAGAGTGTTGGCGCAGTCATCATTGACGTCCATTCGTGAGTAGTTGTCGGTTTCCCCCACCCAGCGTATGGGTGTGAGCCGCATCTCAGGCAGGTGCAAAGTGACCTATAGTTTTCAATCATGAGACGTAATGCACCATGGACTGACAGCGCCGGGCCCGCCGGACCGGGGCCCGTCCGCTCCGATGCGGCGGAGCACCTGGATGCCGTCACCCTCGGCCGGTTCCTGGCCGCTCTCCCCCGGGACCTCACGGTCCTGCACGACGCCGGCAACGCGGGCGTGCCATTGCGCTGGGTGGAACCCAGTGAACTGGAGGATCCCACGCCCTACCTGCTGGACGGCGAGTTTGTCCTCACGGCCGGACTGCCGTTCCTGGACGACGGCGGAACAAAGGAGAGAGTGGAGGCGTACGTCCTGCGTCTGGTGGACGCGGGTGTGGCGGCGTTGGGATTTGGCCTGGAGCCGTACTTCGACGACGTCCCGGACCACGTGCTGTCCGCCTGCCGAACACATCGGCTCACCTTGGTCCGGATCCCCCACAGTGTCCCGTTCGCCGCCATCGGCCTGGAGTTTTCCCAGCTCCTGGAGTCCGGCAACGCCCAGGTCTTCCGGCAACTGGCTGACACCAACCGGCAGCTGATGCGCGCCGTGCTGTCAGCGCGGCCTGAGCATGAGCTCCTGGCCGCGCTCGCGCAGCGGGTCCCGGTCTGGGCCCAGCTGCTCGGGGCGGACGGCCGGGTGCGTGCGAGGGCGGCAGCGGCCGGGACCGGCGGGACCAGCCCTGCGGCCGCCGTCGAACTTTCCGCCCTGCAACCCATGCTGCTGCGGCTGCTGGCCGGCAATGGCCCGCGGGTGGAAACAGATTCCTTCGCCACACCGGGCTCGGCGCTGGTGTTCGGCCATCCCCTCCGGAGCACCAGGGACGCCACGCTCGGGGCCCTCATCCTGGGCACGGACAAACCGCTCACCCCGGCGCAGAACAGCGTGGTGTCCTCGGTGGTGGGGCTGCTGGAACTGCTGGTGCGCCAGCGCACCAGCGGTTCACTCGCCCCCAGCCAGCTGGCAACGGCCCTCCTGCTCCACCCCGAGAGCCTGGCCACCGGCCCAGCCCGGGAGCTGAACGCCCTCAAGGACCTCCTGGCGCAAAGCGTCTCCGGCACCCGGTCCGGCGCCCTTCGGGTGGTCCAGGGCGTCCGGGCCGCATCGGCCGCGGCAGGGGCGGCGGACGGCCCGGTCAGGGAACTCCTGCAGTGGCGCAGGGTGTTTGACACCAAGATGGTGGAACTGACGGAGTACGGGTTCGCCGCCGTCACCCGGCTCCGGGTGGACGAGACGCTGCTGCACGAGGTGGAGCAGCTGGGCTGGCGGCTGGTGGTGGGCGATCCCACCGAGATGGCCGGGCTGCCTGCCGCCTACCAGCGGGCGACGTCGCTCCGGTCCCGGGTCCAGGCAAGCGGGGAAAGCGTGCGCGTGGATGAGGTCACCTGGTCAGTCACCGGGCTCCTGGGCCGCGACGCCGGCACCATGCTCGCCGCACGGCTGCTGGAACCGGTCCTGGCGCAGGAGCCTGACCGCCGCAGTTCCCAGCTCGGTGTCCTGAAGTCCTGGCTGGGCGAAAACGGCAACTGGGACGCCACGGCCAAAGTCCTGGGGTTGCACCGGAACAGCGTGCGGCGCCAGATCACCGCCCTGGCCGAACTGCTGGACATGGACCTTGGCTCCGCCCAGGTGCGGGCTGAACTATGGATTGCCCTGCAGTACGTGGACGGCCTGGAGCGCGGGACCGTCCGGTTGCCTCAGACGCCCCAGGACCGGTAGAGCTCCGGGCGGCGTTCGCGGAGATAGGGCACCGCATCGCGGGCTTTTTGGGCGGCGCCCGGGTCCACCTCCGCGTACAGGAGTTCGGCGCCCGGACCCGCTGCTGCCAACAGCGAACCGTCCGGACCGGCAATGACACTGCCGCCAAGGAATTCACAGCCCGCCTCGGTGCCGGAGTGGTTGGCGTAGGCGATGGTCAGCTGGCTTTCCAGCGCCCGGGCCCGAAGCAGCACCTGGGGGACGGTCTCGAAGCCGTGGGCCAGCGCGGTGGGCACCAAAAGAAGTTCCGCCCCGCCCAGCGCCGCAGCCCTGACTGTTTCCGGAAATTCCACGTCGTAGCAGATCACCATGGACGTCCGGAACCCGTTGAAATCCACGACGGCGGGACCCGCCGCTGCGGGGCTGAAGGCAGCACGCTCCGCATCACCAAAGAGGTGCACCTTGGCATAGCTGAGGATTTCAGCTCCGGTGGAGTCCACCAGCGTGGCTGTGATGTGCCAGCGGCCCTCCTCGGTGATGGACGGCAGGCTGTACACCAGGGCGATCCCATGGCGGCGCGCGATCCCCGACAGCGTCTCCCGGATGGCGGGAAGCCCGGCAGGGTCCAGTTCCGCGCGGAGCCTCAGCGGGGCGTAGCCAACGGGAAAGAGTTCAGGGGTCACCAGGACCGCTGCGCCCTCCGCGGCCGCCGCCCGGGCAGCCGCATCCACGGCGGCGCAGTTTGCGCCTGCGTCGAGTACGCGGGCGTTTGCCTGCATCAGGGCCAGCAGCACCATTACCACCTCACATCGTCGGGACGGCCGCAGGAAAAGGGCGTCCGCTTTTCCCAGCGTAGCCACCCGTGATCCACAGTATGCCGGGCCAATTGCACCGCCAGGGCCACAGAACGGACGGATCGTCCCGTCTTTTTGGTGCAGCCAGCAGACTCGTTGCGTTAACTTCTTGACTACAACAGTCAAAATAGGGCAATCTTCTTTGCATGTCCGCATCACCGCGCTCGACGAGGAGCAAGCCCAAAAATCCAGGATCTCAATCCGCCCTGAGACAGTTGAACCAGCAGCGGATCATCGAGACCCTCATGAGCGGCCCGTCCACCCAGGCCGAGCTCGCGCGCCAGACCGGGCTCTCCACGGCCACGGTCTCCAACATCGTCAAAATCATGCAGGACGCGGGCCTGGCCTCCACCGAACCGATCACCAGTTCGGGCCGCCGGGCGCTTAATGTCCGCCTCAACAGCAACGGTGCAGTGGCAGTGGGAATCGACTTCGGCCGGCGGCATCTCCGCGTGGTCCTGGCCTCGCTGAGTTACCACGTGATCGCCGAGGAATCCGTCCTGCTCCCCTTGGGCCACCAGGCCGAGGAAGGCATTCAGGCGGCTGTTGCGCTGCTGGACAAACTGCTTCAGGAAGGCGGCGTGGACCGTACCCTGGTGGTGGGTGCCGGCGTCGGAATCCCCGGACCCATCGATCGCCGGACCGGTACCGTCGCGCAGGGCGCCATCCTCCCTGAATGGGTAGGCATCAACATCCTCCAACATCTGGAGGACACCCTCAAAATCCCCGTCTTCGTTGACAACGACGCCAATCTCGGCGCCTGGTCAGAAGTCACGTGGGGGCCGCATACGGGAGTCAGCAACCTGATGTTCCTCAAGATCGGCTCGGGCATCGGCGCGGGCCTGATCCTCAACGGCGCGCCCTACTACGGCAACGTGGGCATCACCGGCGAAATCGGCCACGCCACCATCCATGAGCACGGGCTTGTCTGCCGGTGCGGGAACCGCGGCTGCCTGGA
>DASSIA010000160.1:0-6052 GCA_035692345.1 Arthrobacter sp.
GAGCGATGCGGCCGCCGTCGAGGCCTTCCACGCCCGGCAGTCGCAGAACTCAATCTACATGCGCTTCTTCGCCTTCAAGGCCCGGCTGTCCGCCAAGGAGCTCAAACGCTTCACCGAAGTGGACTACAAGGACCGGGTAGCACTGGTGATCACCTTCGGCGGCGAAATCCTGGGGATCGGCCGCTACGACAGGCTCACTGACCCCACCGAGGCCGAGGTCGCCTTCAACATTGCGGACGCGCACCAGGGCAGGGGCATCGGCTCGATCCTGCTCGAACACCTTGCCGCGGCCGCCCACGAAAACGGGATCCGCCGCTTCAGCGCCGAAGTGCTGCCGGAAAACCGCAAAATGCTGATGGTGTTCGCCGACGCCGGCTACGACGTCAAACGCCACTTCGACGACGGCGTGGTCAGCCTGGAGTTCAACATCGACCCCACGGAAAAGTCCCGTGCCGTGATGGAGTCACGCGAGCACCGCGCCGAGGCGAGAAGCGTCCGGGACCTGCTGGCGCCGTCGTCCGTTGCAGTCATCGGGGCGAGCCGCAAATGGGGCACCGTGGGGTACCAGCTGCTCGAACACATCATCGAAGGCGGCTTTGCCGGGCACGTCTACGCCATCAACCCGGAGGCTCTGGAACTGGCGGGAATGCTGTCCTTCGCCACGATTTCCGAGGTTCCGGAGCCGGTGGGGCTGGCTGTGATCGCTGTTCCCTACGAGGACGTTGCCCGCGTTGTTGACCAGTGCGCCGCGGCAGGGGTGAAGGGGCTGGTGATTGCCACCGCCGGGTTCGCTGACGACGGCGAACGCGGCCTCACCCGCCAGCGCACCCTGGTCCGCAATGCCAGGGCCAACGGCATGAGGGTGATCGGACCGGCTTCCCTGGGGGTGGTGAACACCCACCCGGACGTCAGGCTGAACGCTTCCATGGCACCGGCGCTGCCCCTGCGCGGCGGGTTGGGCCTCTTCAGCCAATCGGCGGCGATCGGGGTATCGCTCTATGCGGCGTCACACCGCCGCCGGCTGGGGCTGTCCACGTTCCTGTCCGCGGGCAACCGGGCGGACGTCTCGGGCAACGACATGATGCAGTTCTGGGAGGACGACGCCGACACCACCGCCGTGGGCCTCTACCTGGAGTCGATCGGGAACCCCCGCAAATTCTCCCGGATCGCCCGGCGGCTTGCCCGCACCAAGCCCGTGGTGGTGGCTAAGTCCGAAACCATGGGCCTGCGGCTGCCGCCTGGCCACGCCGTCCGGACCACGCAGGCGCCCGCCGGTGCGCTGGACGCCATGATGCGCCAGTCCGGCGTTATCCGGGTGGAGACCATCGAACAGCTGATGGATGTCACCCAGATCGTGTCCGGCCAGCCGCTCCCGGCGGGGCCGGTGCTGGTGGTTTTCAGCAACTCCCTGGCGCTGGGCAAAGTGGTGGCGGACAGCGCCGAGGCGCACGGCCTGACCGTGGATGGCATCGTCACCGACGTGGATCTCGACGCCGGCATGTCCGTTGCGCTGCCCGCCCTCCGCCAGAGCCTCCAGGAGACCCTCGCGTCCGACGCCGTGCACGCCGTGGTGGCCGCGCTGCTGCCGGTGCGGGGCCTGACGGTGGACCATATCGCGGAGGTCCTGGCCGAATGCTCGGCCGCCGCCGGAAAACCGGTCATTGCGGCCTTCACCGGAATCCTTGACCCCTCCATCTATGTGGAGGGCATGGTGGGGGCTGAGGGAAGGACCGTGCCGTGCTTCTCCAATGCCGGCGCGGCTGTGGCAGCGCTCGCCGCCGTGGTGCGCTACGCGGAGTGGGTGGCCCGGGACCCCGGCCACTTTGTCCAACCTGAGGGCTGCGATCCGGAAAGTGCGCGGATCCTGCTGGATCACCTGCTCCCCGATGTCCAAGGGGAGCAACTTAAGACGCTGGATCCGGAGTCCGCGGCAGAGTTGCTGGCGCATTACGGCATCCGGGTGCTGCCGTCCGCCGGGTTCGCGTCTGAGGATGAGGCAGTCGCAGCCGCGGACCGGCTGGGCTGGCCGGTTGCCCTGAAGACCACCGATCCGGCCCTCCGGCACCGCCTGGACCTGGGCGGGGTGCGGCTGGACATTGAGGACGCGGATTCGCTCCGCCGCAACATCGTCCAGATGCGCCGCTCGCTGGCACCCTATGGTTCGCCGTCCCTGGAGGTTCAGTCCATGGCCCCCGTGGGGCAGGCGTGCACGTTCCGTGCCATTGAGGACCCGCTGCTGGGGCCGGTAGTATCCTTCGGGCTGGCCGGGGACGCCGTTAACCTGTTGGATGACTGGGCGCACCGGGTGCCTCCGCTGTCCGCGGCCGACGTGAAGGAATTCATCCGCGCTCCACGTGCCGCCCGCAAACTCTTCGGCTACCAGGGCCTTCCCGCCGTGGATATCGCCGCATTGGAGGAACTCGCGGGGCGGCTGGCCTGGCTGAAGGACAACCATCCGGAAATAGCCCTGGTGGAATTCAACCCTGTCCTGTGCGGAGCCCAGGGAGTGTCCATCCTGGCCGCGGACATCCGGATCGGCAACGCGGCCCAGCGCACGGACAGCGCCCGCCGGGCGATGCTGGGCTGACCGCAGTTAGCATGTCCCCGGCCGATCTGTGAAAATGGGGGAATGAGCTCACAGCCTTCCAAGTCGACGCCTTCCACTCCCGGCAGTGACAACCAGGCAACCCACGTCCACAGCTCACACAGCCACACGCCCCAGGCCCAGAGCCTGGACGGCGCCCTCCAGAAGGCCGGCTTCTACCCGCGCCTGGTGGCCGACGTCGTTGACGATGCCCTGGACGGCCGCGAATGCGTGGCCCATCTGGTGCACCTGGAAACCCATTTTGACCGGGCCGAAGTCCGCCGCCACATCACCGTCCTGGTCCTGACCTCCGACATGCTTGTCATCACGCACGTCGACGACCAGCAGCTCGACGACGCCGGCGAGCAGATCGTCGCCCAGATCTCCACCGAATCTGTTCCCGTTGCGCAGATCCGCTCCGTGGTCCTGAGTTACATGTACGCCCAGCCGCAGAACTACAAACCCTCAGATCCGGTCAAGGAAGTTACCCTGGCCATTGCATGGTCCGGCGGCCAACGGCTGGACATGGGCCCTGCGAGCTGCGGCGACCCGCAGTGCGAGGCGGACCACGGCTACAGCGGCACCATTGCCCAGGAGGACATCGTCCTGCGCATCAGTGCCGAGGCCGACGGCTCCCAGGCAGTCCAGGACGCGAAACTCTTCGCCCGTGCCCTCCGGGCCGTGAACACCGGCTCCACCACTCCCGCACCGTACGCGGGCCAGACGCTCCAGCCCCGGCCCCGGACGGGCGTGTTCGGAAACAGGCTCAGCCGCGGGCACCAGCAGCGCTGAGATGCCGGACCAAGGGAAAGCCACCGCCTCCACGGCGTCATCTGCAGTGTCTTCCGCAGCCGGTTCCGAAGGGTCCGCCCAGCCGCTGGCCATGCCGCCGGCGCCTGGGTTTGGCCGGCGCTCCATCGCCGACGTCCTCACCAGCGCGGCAGCCAGCCTGGGGGTGGCCGGTTTCACGAATACCCTCGGACTTCCGCCGGCATCACGGGTCTGCGTGGTCCTTGCCGACGGACTGGGCCGGAACCTGCTGAAGCAAAAGTCCGCCCACACCCCCTTCCTGCGGTCCGTGATGCAGGCCGGCCAGGGGGAAGTCCCCGTCTGGCTGGACTCCACGTTCCCCTCAACCACTGCAGCGGCCCTGGCCAGCTTCGGCACCGGCGTCCCACCAGGCCAGCACGGAATGGTGGGCTATGACGTCCTGGACCCGGAACAGGACAAAGTAGTGAACATGCTCGGCAACTGGGATGCCAAGGTGGACCCCGTTGCATGGCAGCCGTACCCCACCGTCTTCGAACGGGCTGCCGGGTCGGTTGCCGTGACCACCGTCAGCCTGCCGCAGTTCGGCAACTCGCCCATGACCCAGGCGGCCCTCCGCGGCGGAAATTTCGTCTCAGCCCTGACGGCCCACGCCCGCACCGGCGCTGCCGCCGACGCCATGGACACCGCCGGGCCGTCCCTGATGTACTTCTACGTCAACGAACTGGATAAGGCGGGCCACAGGTACGGGTGCCAGTCTGAACAGTGGGAACACCAGCTTGAGGAGCTCGACGCAACGGTCAAACGGCTCAACGCGACGCTCCCGGCCGGCACAACCATACTTCTTACCGCGGACCACGGGATGCTGGACGTCCCGGAACAACAGCGGATTGACTACGCAGCGGACATGGCGCTGATCGACGGCGTGCGGCATACGGCCGGAGAGCCGCGGATGGTCCATCTCTACCTTGAAGATCCGGCGGATGCCGCTGGCCGGGAGCGACTGCTGCGCGCCTGGCGTGCCCGGTTCGGCGACAGGATCTGGGCTTTCACCCGGGAGGATGCCCTGGCTGCCGGACTGTTCGGGACACTGCGTCCGGCCGTAGGTCCGCGGATCGGGGACATCATGATTGCCGCACGGGACGCCCTGGCCCTCTACGACACACGCCGCGGCCGCCCCGCCGCAATGGAGGTGGTGGGCCAACACGGCTCATTGACCAAGGCCGAACGCGAAGTTCCGCTGCTGTGCTTTACGGCCGACGGCAGGCCGCGGGGACGCTGAGGCGTCAGTCCCGCTTGGTCCCGAAGACGATCTCGTCCCAGCTGGGAACCGTGGACCGCTTCGGTTTTGCGGGCTGCCGTTCAGGCTGGTCCGCGGCGGGGTCGTGGTGCTGGCCGGATCCTGCTTCATCGGCGCCGGCCGCATAGCCGGCCCGGCGCGGGCTTCCGCCGCCCAGCAGTTCGTCCAGGCCCACGCTCGGCGCGGGGCGTCCTGGCCCGGACCCGGCGGGGGCACCCGGCCCTGCCGGGCGAAGCGGAGACGCCACAATGGTGATTTCCCGCGTGTCAGTGCTGACGCCGTCGTGCAGTTTCAGGACGTCATCATCGTCGGAGTCCCGGTGCGGCGGGATAAGGCTCAACCGGGACAGCATCGACGGCCGGCCCTCGCGCTTGCGGGGATCCGCGGAGGCGGCAGGAGCGGCGTCGTCGGGCGAAGTGGAATCGGCGGAAGCCGCGTCACGGACGTCCGGCTCCCGGTACTGCTGGTCCCCGGATTCCTGTGGCCGGGATTCCGGTTCGGGGACGACTTCCGACGGACGCGGATGCGCGGCCGGTACGCCGTGGGTCAGCAGCAGCGCCAACGCATCGTCCGCGTCCTCATCCACGCCCAGGCGCTGGCCACGGCGGGAACGGAGCATGTCCAGGAGACCGTCGGATTCCCTGGACTTCGGGACAGCCTGCGGGCCCGTCGAATGGCGGGCGGCCGCCGCCTCGGCATCGGTTTCAAAATCAAAGGGCCGGTCCGAGACCGCGGTGAGGCGGCGGGCCGGGACGGGGCCGTCCAGCGGCTCCAGCTCACTGAGCTGCTGGGCCCAGCGGTTGGCATTCTGGAGCGATTTGCGGGCCGGGCTGAAAGTCCACAGTGCAGGCGGCTCCTCGCCGATACCCGGCGTGCCGTCCTTCTTGGTCTCGAAACGGGCGGCGACGGTCCAGTTGCCGTCCTGCCGCCGCCACGAGTCCCATTCCACCGTGGAAGGTTCAATCCCGTGGGCTGAGAGCCTGTGGTTGACCATGTCGTTCAGTGACGCCGGGTTGTCGCCAAAAACCGAGCGGTAGGTGTCCTGGCCGGGGGAGGGCGACGCCACTTCCACCTTCCGCGCCTGCTGGGCCACATACTCCCGTTCCGCGAGGACCGGGCCCTCGTAACGCTCGACCTTTGCGAGGGGAAGCCCGGAAAGCTCAGCCACCTCCGCTGCGGTGGCGCCGCTGCGGATCCGCGACTGGATGTCCCGCGGGGACATGGAAATGGGCGCGGTCACGGAACCGGCCTTCGCCGATGACCGGCTGGCCGCCCGCAGTGCTTCATCGATCGGCAGCTGGAACATCTCGCCGCCGGCACCGCTCAACAGGAGATGCTCCCCGTCGTCGTGTACGCCTACAAGCCGTAGATCCTGCATACAAATCCTCCACCCTGGCATT
>DASSIA010000161.1:0-9307 GCA_035692345.1 Arthrobacter sp.
AACCAGACAATATTTAGGTACCGTAGTTTTGACGGCCGGAAGGCCTACTGACTAACTAGACCAATGAGGTGACCAGATGGCTTTGACGCCAGAAGACGTTGTCAACAAGCGCTTTCAGCCGACCAAGTTCCGCGAAGGCTACGACCAGGATGAAGTAGACGACTTCCTGGACGAGATCGTCGTGGAACTCAGGCGCCTGAACCAGGAGAACGACGAACTCCGTAAGAAGCTTGCCGAATCAGGTTCCGGCGTGCCGGCCAGCTCGGCTGCGTCCGCGCCGGTGGTCGAGAAGGTTCCCGCGCCCGTCAAGGCTGACAAGGTTGAGGCCCCTGCGAAGGCCGAGGTCGAGGCGAAGGCTGCTGACGCCGGCAAGAAGAAGGAAGCCGAGCCGGTGGCACCCGTTGCAGCCGTTCCGGCAGCGGCTCCCGCCGCGCCTGCAGGCAGCACGGTTTCTGCGGAGTCCGCGGCAGGCCTGCTTGCCATGGCGCAGCAGATGCACGACCGTCACATCGCCGACGGCCAGTCCCAGAAGGACAAGATCATCGCCGAGGCCCAGATCGAGGCCAGCAGCCTGGTCAACGATGCCCAGGAGAAGTCCCGCAAGATCCTCGGTGCCCTTGAGCAGCAGCGCTCCGTCCTGGAACGCAAGGTAGAGCAGCTCCGCGGCTTCGAGCGCGACTACCGCTCACGCCTGAAGGCCTACATCGAGGGCCAGCTGCGTGACCTTGACGCCCGCGGTTCCGTTGCGGCGCCTGAGGTCGAAGCGAACTAGTCCGTCAAGGACGTATTCTGAAAGCCGGTGGCTGAGGATTCCTCGGCCGCCGGCTTTTGTGATTAACATCGGTTTTACGAATGAAAGCACCATGACTGACCACCTTGCCGCTGACGCCGCACACCCCGCTCCTTCCCCGTCCCGCCCCGGACGGGCACTCCTGTTCTCGCTCTTCGCTGGCTTCGCGGTCTTCGCGTACGTCCTGGACCAGCTGACAAAACTGTGGGTGACGTCGTCGATGGTGGAGGGCGAACGCATCCCGGTGCTGCCACCCCTCCTGCACTGGTATTTCATCCGCAATTCCGGCGCTGCTTTTTCGATCGGTGAGAACATCACGTGGGTTTTCTCCATCATCATGGCGGGTGTCGCTATCGCAATCCTGTTCCAAGTGCGCAAACTGGGCTCTGCCTGGTGGTCGCTGGCATTGGGGCTTCTCCTCGGCGGAGCCCTGGGGAACCTGACGGACAGGCTGTTCCGGGAGCCCTCATTCGGGATGGGACACGTGGTGGATTTCATCCAGCTGCCTAATTTTGCGATCTTCAACATCGCCGATTCGGCCGTGGTTTCGGCCGTGGCCATCATCTGTATCCTGACGGTGCGGGGGATCTCCCTTGACGGGTCGCGGCACGTCGCGGCACCGCGGAAAGGCACGGACGATGCCTGAACATGTGGTGGTGGCCGAAGAATTCGGGGGAACACGGGCGGACGCCGGTCTGGCAAAACTGATGGGGATTTCCCGTTCGCTGGCCGCGACCCTCATTGCTGAAGGCAACGTTGTGAGCCGTGGGAAGAAGCTCGGCAAGTCCGCCCGGCTGGTTGCCGGCGATGTCCTGGAAGTGACGGTGCCTGAACGACGGGACCCGCTCGAAGTGGTGGAGGAAGTTGTGGAAGGCCTGAAAATCCTGCTGGACGACGACGAATTTGTCGTGGTGGAAAAGCCGGTGGGCGTTGCCGCGCATCCATCCCCTGGTTGGGTGGGACCCACCGTGGTAGGGGGCCTCGCCGGGGCCGGATACCGCATCTCGACGTCGGGTTCCCCTGAGCGGGTGGGCATTGTCCACCGGCTCGACGTCGGCACGTCCGGGGTGATGGTGGTGGCCAAGACGGAGCGCGCCTACACGGCCCTGAAACGGGCCTTCAAGGAGCGCACCGTGGACAAGGTGTACCACGCGGTGGTCCAGGGGCTCCCGGACCCCCTCGAAGGCACCATCGACGCACCGATCGGTCGCCACCCCGGACACGACTGGCGCTTTGCCGTGATCGAAGACGGCCGTCCGTCCATTACGCACTACGAGGTGCTGGAGGCCTTCGGCAAGGCCACCCTGGTGGAGGTACACCTCGAGACCGGCCGCACGCACCAGATCCGCGTCCACTTTTCAGCGTTGCGGCACCCATGCGTGGGAGACCTTACCTACGGGGCGGACCCCCGGCTCGCGGCCACCCTGGGCCTGACCAGGCAGTGGCTCCATGCCCGCCAGCTTGGCTTTGACCACCCGGCAACGGGGGAACGCGTGACGGTTACCAGCGAATATCCCCAGGACCTTGCCTTTGCGCTGGAGGTCCTCGCGTCGGGGGAGGCCTAGCGGAGGGGTCGCTGGGCCACGGGCCGGTCGCCAGCGCTTAGAATAGTGCGGTGACTTCCAGCAATGCCTCGTTCGTCCATCTCCATAACCACACCGAATACTCCATGTTGGACGGCGCAGCCCGCCTGGGTGAGCTCTTCAACGAGACTGAACGCCTCGGCATGCCGGCCTTGGCCACTACCGACCACGGGTATCTGTTCGGGGCTTTCGATTTCTGGAAGCGCGCCACTGACCAAGGGATCAAGCCGATTATCGGCGTCGAAGCCTATGTCACCCCAGGCACCGCGCGGACGGATAAAAGCCGTGTGCGCTGGGGCGAGGAGCACCAGCGCAAAGACGACATCTCCGGTGGTGGGTCCTATACCCACATGACGCTCCTGAGCTACAACAATGCCGGCATGCGCAACCTCTTCCGGGCCTCCTCCATTGCCTCGCTTGACGCGGTTTTCGGCAAGTGGCCCCGCCTGGACCGTGAGCTCCTGAACACCTACTCCGAAGGCCTGATCGCCACCACTGGCTGCCCGTCGGGGGAAGTCCAGACCCGGCTGCGGCTGGGCCAGTACCGCGAAGCACTTGAAGCCGCCTCGGAATTCCGTGACATTTTCGGTGCAGAGAACTACTTCTGCGAACTGATGGACCACGGCCTGGACATCGAACGCCGGGTCACGGGGGACCTGCTGCGGCTGGCCAAGGACCTCAAGCTGCCGCTGGTGGCCACGAATGACCTGCACTACACGCACGAACACGACGCCAAGGCGCATGAGGCCCTGCTGGCCATCCAGTCAGGTTCCACGCTGTTGGAGCCCACCTATGACAACGGCGGATCCCGGTTCGCGTTCTCCGGCAGCGGCTACTACCTCAAGTCCCCGCAGGAGATGCGGGAGCTGTTCAGGGACCACCCGGATGCCTGCGACAACACACTGCTGATCGCCGAGCGCTGCGAAGTCTCGTTCAACACCGGCGCAAACTACATGCCCCGGTTCCCTTGCCCGCCAGGCGAGGACGAGACATCCTGGCTGGTCAAGGAAGTGGCCGCCGGGCTGGAGTACCGTTACCCCGGCGGTGTCCCGGACAAAGTCCGCACCCAGGCGGACTACGAACTGGAAGTCATCACGTCCATGGGGTTCCCCGGATACTTCCTTGTGGTGGCCGACTTCATCAACTGGGCCAAGAAAAACGGCATCCGCGTCGGCCCGGGCCGTGGCTCCGGCGCCGGCTCCATGGTGGCCTATGCCATGCGCATCACCGACCTCGATCCGCTGCACCACGGCCTGATCTTCGAGCGCTTCCTGAACCCGGACCGTGTGTCCATGCCCGACTTCGACGTTGACTTCGATGACCGGCGCCGCTCCGAGGTGATCGACTATGTGACCCGGAAATACGGCGACGAGCGCGTGGCCATGATTGTCACCTACGGCACCATCAAGACAAAGCAGGCGCTGAAGGACTCCTCGCGGGTGCTGGGTTATCCGTTCAGCATGGGGGAGCAGCTGACGAAGGCCCTTCCTCCGGCTGTTATGGCCAAGGACATTCCGCTCGCCGACATCCAGAACCCGGAGTCCAAGCGGTACGGCGAGGCAGGTGACTTCCGCCAGCTGATCAGCACCGACCCCGAGGCCGCCAAGGTCTTCGAGACGGCGCTCGGCATTGAGGGGCTGAAGCGCCAGTGGGGCGTGCACGCCGCCGGCGTCATCATGTCATCGGACCCCATCATCGATGTCATCCCGGTGATGCGGCGCATCCAGGACGGCCAGGTGATCACACAGTTCGACTACCCCACCTGCGAGGGCCTTGGCCTGATCAAGATGGACTTCCTGGGCCTGCGGAACCTGACGATCATTTCCGATGCCCTGGAGAACATCAAGCTGAACCGAGGCCTGGACCTCGATCTGGACAGCCTGGCTCTTGATGACGTGGCATCCTATGAACTGTTGGCCCGGGGTGACACCCTTGGCGTGTTCCAGCTGGACGGCGGGCCCATGCGGTCCTTGCTGAAGCTGATGAAGCCTGACAACTTCGAAGACATTTCCGCTGTCCTTGCGCTCTACCGCCCGGGTCCCATGGGCGCCAATGCGCACACCGACTACGCGCTGCGCAAAAACGGGATCCAGGAAGTCATTCCGATCCACCCTGAGCTCAAGGAGCCGCTTGCGGAAATCCTGGGCGGGACCTACGGGCTGATCGTCTATCAGGAGCAGGTTATGGCCGTGGCACAGAAGCTCGCCGGCTATTCCCTCGGCCAGGCGGATATCCTGCGGCGCGCCATGGGTAAAAAGAAAAAGTCCGAGCTGGACAAACAGTTCGCTGGCTTCTCCCAGGGCATGCAGGACAACGGCTACTCCATGGCCGCCGTCAAGACACTCTGGGACATCCTGCTGCCGTTCTCCGATTACGCCTTCAACAAGGCCCACTCGGCCGCGTATGGCGTGATCTCTTATTGGACTGCCTACCTGAAGGCGCACTTTGCGCCGGAGTACATGGCCGCCCTGCTGACGTCCGTCGGCGACGACAAAGACAAATCGGCGATCTACCTCAACGAATGCAGGCGGATGGGAATCACCGTGCTGCCGCCGGATGTCAACGAATCAGCCTTGAACTTCACCCCGGTTGGCAACGATATCCGCTTCGGCATGGGCGCCATCCGCAACGTAGGCGTTAACGCCGTCGAAGCCATGGTGGCCGCCCGGGAGAAGGAAGGCGCCTACACCTCCTTCAAGGACTACCTGATGAAGGTCCCGGCGGTGGTCTGCAACAAGCGGACCATTGAGTCCCTGATCAAGGCCGGCGCCTTTGACTCCCTCAACCACCACCGGCGCGCCCTGGCGATGATCCACGAAGAGGCCATCGACTCCGTGATCACGCTCAAGCGAAACGAGGCGATCGGCCAGTTCGATCTCTTCGCAGGTTTCGAAGAGGCAGAGTCCGAAGCGTCGCTGAGCATCGAGATTCCCGACCTGCCGGAATGGGAGAAGAAAGACAAGCTCTCGTTTGAACGGGACATGCTCGGGCTGTATGTTTCCGACCACCCGCTGCAGGGCCTTGAAGGACTCCTCAGCCAGCACGCAGACCAGTCCATCACCTCGATCATCGCCGAAGACGGTCCGCACGACGGCGCCATCGTCACCATCTCCGGCATGATCACCTCGCTCAGCCGCAGGATCGCCAAGGCGAGCGGCAACGCCTATGCCCGCGCCGAAATCGAAGACCTTGGCGGTTCGATGGAGGTGATGTTCTTCGGCCAGGTCTACGGCCCCATCGCGTCTGTGCTGGCCGAAGACCTGATCGTTGTGGTGAAGGGCCGGCTGCAGCGGCGGGACGACGGCGCAGTGACGCTGAACTGCATGGAACTGTCCGTTCCGGACCTCAGCGAAGGCACCAACGGACCCGTGCTTATTTCCATGGCCACCCACAAGGCCACGGAGGCTGTGGTCACGGAACTGGGCGACGTCCTCCGGAACCACCGGGGGAACTCGGAAGTCCGGCTGCATCTGCAGGGCGACACCCGGACCGAGGTCATGGGGCTCCCCGTCCATCTCAGGGTCAACCCCAGCCCGTCATTGTTCGGCGACCTGAAGGTGCTCCTGGGCCCAACCTGCCTGGATAGCTAAATCTCGTAGTCCAGGGGGACAGGCTGGCCGTAGGCGCCGGAGTGATACAGGAGCGGCGATCCGTCGCTGCCCACCTGGCCGTCCACAACTTCAACCACGACGACGGCGTTGTTCTCGAAGGAGAGCCGCATCTGGATCTTGCCGATCAGCCAGCCGGCCACGTCCTTGAGGATCGGGACCTCGTGGGGCCCAAGTTCCCAGTGGTCCCCGCCGAACCGGTCCTTGGTGCGCGCGAAACGGTCGGCCAGCGCCTGGTTTTCCAGGCCCAGCATGTGGACGCCGAGGTGCGTGGCGTTGGCCACTGCCGGCCAGGAGCTTGAACTGCGGGCCATGTTGAACGTGAACCGCGGCGGCTGTGCTGACAAGGACGCCACGGATGTGGCCGTAAAACCGTAGGGCTCACCCTGGTAGTTCACGGTGATGATGGCTACGCCGGCCGCATGCCGGCGGAACATTTCCTTGAACGTGCCCTCGAACGGCGTCTTGTCTGTCATTGTGGAACTGGCTCCCTGAAAGCAGGTGGAAATGGACTCTGTCTTAAGGGTATTAGTCCGAGCGCAACCGGGAGGAATTGCCCGACCGGCAGCGTCATCTGGCCGGACCTCCCACGTCATCTGATCGGGCACGCCGGACATTTGTTAAGGTTTGTTGCATGAGACAACACATCAGCCGCCGGTCCGCCCGGCTGCCGTGGAAATGGTTTGCCGCGGCTGCTGCCGGCGGCGTTCCGGTGGGCCTTTTATGGTGGCTGCTCGCACCGGGCGGACTGAACCTGATCACCCGGAACCCCGGCCTGTCGGACGGGACCCATCCCGAAGTCTGGCTGCCCCGGGATCTGACCCTTGCCGGTTTGTGTGTCTTCGCCGGGTGCATGGTGGCCGTCTTCGTGACGGATACAGGGGGCCGGGATGCGCAGGCGGCTTTCCTCCTGGGGCTTGCCGGCGGAGCGGGTGGCGCGGTGATTGCCTGGCAGGCAGGCATGCTCGCGGGCCAGTTGTGGGGCGGTCCGGCCGATACATCCCTCAGCCCCAGTGTTGCATTCTCACTCCGTTCCTTGCCGGTGCTGCTCCTGTGGCCCGCCGCGACCGCAACGTCTGTGTTTGTCCTGGGCCTGTTCCGGCTCCTCAGGAGCGGGCCGGAGGGCACAGGCACCCCGTCAACCGAAGTCAACGCACCGGCCGCGTAAAATGGACCGGTGACCATTTCTTCTGAGTATCCTGCCACCCCTCCTGCCGCAGCTGTCCGCTTCCGGACGGTCGACCTTCGGGGCAGGGGACTGACCCTCGCCGGCCTGCGGGCAGCCGTCCCCCGCGCCCGGCAGCACACCGTGGCCGACGCGGAGCAGAAGGTCCTGGACATTATCCAAGCAGTCCGCGAACACGGTTTCTCCGCCCTCAGCGATCTGGCACTGCGGTTCGACGGCGTGCAGCAGCTTCACCCGCGTGTTCCGGCGGAATCGTTGACCCGGGCCCTCGCCGGCCTGGACCCGGCCGTTCGACGCGCCCTGGAAGAATCCATCAGCCGCGCACGCCGGTTCGCGGACGGACAGCGTCCGCGGAATATCGACGTCGAACTCGCCGACGGTGCCGTAGTGAGCCAGAACTGGGTACCGGTGGCGCGGGTGGGGCTGTACGTCCCGGGCGGCCTGGCCGTCTACCCGTCGTCGGTCATCATGAACGTTGTGCCGGCGCTGGCCGCGGGGGTGGAGTCCATCGCCCTGGCATCACCGCCGCAAAAGGACTTCGGTGGCCTCCCGCACCCCACCATTCTTGCGGCTGCTGCCCTGCTCGGCATCAGCGAGGTGTACGCCATCGGCGGCGCGCAGGCCATCGCCGCCTTCGCCTACGGTGTGGAAGCCGGTGACGCCGGTCCGGCGCTGGAGCCGGTTGACGTGGTCACCGGTCCGGGAAATATCTTTGTGGCCACGGCGAAGCGACTCGTCAAGGGTGTTGTCGGAATCGATTCCGAGGCGGGAACCACCGAAATTGCCATCCTGGCTGATGCCACCGCCCAACCCGGGCTCGTGGCCGCTGACCTGATCAGCCAGGCCGAGCACGACCCCCAGGCGGCTTCGGTGCTCATTACCGACTCGGAGGATCTTGCCGCGGCAGTCCGCCTGGAACTGGACCGGCAGGCCGCCCTCACCAAGCACTCCGGGCGCGTGTGTGAGGCACTTTCAGGCCCGCAGTCCGGCGTTGTCCTGGTGGAGGACCTCGAACAGGGCATTGCTGCCTGCGATGCCTACGCCGCGGAACACCTTGAGATCATGACCGCGGATGCGCCGGCAGTAGCCGCCCGGATCCGCAACGCCGGGGCGATCTTTGTGGGGGACTACAGCCCGGTCAGCCTGGGCGACTACTGCGCGGGCTCCAACCACGTCCTGCCCACCAGCGGGACAGCGGCGTTTTCCTCCGGACTGAACGTCACCACTTTCCTGCGCGCCATCCAGGTCATCAACTACACCCGGGCTGCGCTGCAGGAAGTCAGCGGGCACATCGTGAGCCTATCCGGTGCCGAGGACCTCCCGGCGCACGGTGAGGCAGTCACGGCCCGTTTCCGTCAGGCCACCTGAGGCACCGGGCCTGCGCAGTAGGCTGAAGGCACCACTACATGTAGTAATGACAGGAATGTCATTCCGCTACATGTAGTCAGTAGACTGAGAGAAAATATCGAGGGAGGGGACACCATGTACTGTCCATTTTGCCGCAATCCGGACTCCCGCGTTGTGGACAGCCGCATGACGGACGACGGCTCGGCCATCCGGCGCCGCCGGCAGTGCCCGGAATGCGGACGCCGGTTCACCACCGTGGAAACGACCAGCCTTTCGGTCATCAAGCGCTCCGGAGTGGGCGAACCGTTCAGCCGGAGCAAAGTCATTAACGGCGTGCGGAAAGCATGCCAGGGCCGGCCGGTCAGCGAAGATGACCTGGCACTCCTCGCCCAGGAGGTGGAGGAGCAGATCCGTGGTTCCGGCGCCGCCGAGATCGATGCCCACGAAGTCGGTTTGATCATTCTTGGGCCGCTGCAGAAGCTTGACCAAGTGGCTTACCTGCGCTTCGCGAGTGTGTACCAGGCCTTCGAATCCCTCGAGGACTTCGAGACCGCCATCGCACTGCTCCGGCACGAGTCTGAAGACGGCACGCAACCGGCCGTGGCGCCCGCCAAGAGCTCCGAAAAGAGCCCGCTGTAGTTCCCGGTGGTGGCGGCGAAGTGGGATGCCGCCACCACCGGCGCCCGACCGGGCGGGCCGGGCCGGGCCGGGCTATTTGGTGAGCTTGTGCTTCACGGCAATTTCCACGGCAGCCCCGACGATGCCGGCTTCGTTCTTCAGCTCAGCCGGAACG
>DASSIA010000162.1:0-22869 GCA_035692345.1 Arthrobacter sp.
GACGACGGCTGCGGCAATTTCGTGCAGCTGCACCAGGACTGAGATTTACGCCAGAAAAAACAAAAGCTTGTCCGCGGATCCGAAACATCAAGGTTCGGATCCGCGGACAAGCCTATGAAAAACTCTGGTGAGTCAGACTACTCGGCCTGCGATCGGGCCTTTTTGGCGTCCTTCTTAGCGGCTTCGACCTTAATGCGCTGGGCTTCAGAGCGGACAGCAGCGTGGGTTGAGCGCTCGGTGACCAGCCAGGCCGGGGGAGCCTGCAGCAGCGCGGTGATTTCCGCCGTCGTCAGCGCTTCCTCAACACCGCCGCGGGCCAGGCCACTGATGGAGACGTTCAGTTTCTGGGCAACCACGGGGCGCGGGTGCGGGCCGTTGCGGCGCAGCTCCACGAGCCACTCCGGCGGATTGGCCTGGAGTTCGGCGAAATCGGCGCGGCTGATGGTTGAATCCTGGAACTCCTGCGGTGTTGCCGGCAGGTAGATGCCAAGCTTCTTGGCAACGGTGGCCGGCTTCATGGACTGGGAGTTTGCAGAGGTCATGGTTCAAGGGTATCCGGCTGCCCGCCCGAAGGGCACCAACTCTGCACCATTCCTGAACGCCGGGACTCCGCGGGCGGTACTGTGAAGACGTGCCCGCAGACAATGATTCCCCGCAGAACGCCAGTCCCGATGAATCGCCAGACCTGGAGGCGCCCCGCGTGCTCCGCTTCGCCTACGTGGCGGGTGTGACCCCGGGCAAGTGGATCCGCCGCTGGGAAGAGCGTGTGCTGGATATCCCGCTGGAGTCGTTTATGTCCGACGACGGCGCCCAGCTGTCCGTATTAAGGGACGGTTCGGCGGACCTCAGCTTCGTCCGGCTTCCGGTGGAGCGCGACGGCCTCAATGTGATCCCCCTCTATGAGGAGCAGCCCGTGGTGGTGGCACCCAAGGGGCACGAGATTTCAGTGTTTGAGGAAGTGGCCCTGGCAGACCTTGCGGAAGAGACCTTCCTGGATGTCGCCGAAATGGGTGGTCCGGAAGCGGCCATGCAGGTGGTGGCGTCGGGCGCGGGCCTGGTGATCCTGCCAATGTCCGTCGCCAGGCATTTCAACGTTAAGGACACTGTGGCGCGCCGGCTGACGGGTGCGCCGGTCACGGAGATCGCGCTGGCCTGGCCCAGCGATTCCACGGACGAGATCATCGAGGAGTTCATCGGGATCGTCCGCGGCCGCACCGCCGCCAGCTCCCGGCAGCCCTCGGCCCAGCAGGAAAAGCCCAAGAAGGAACCGAGGCCGGACCGGCGCGGGCCGGCCGTCAAGAAGCCGAAGGTGGCACAGCGCTACGCTCCGAACCCGGACAAGGGCCGCGGCAAGGGCTCGCGGAAGAAGGGGAAGCGCTAGCCCTCAGCACTCGTTGCTTTGGACTGTGTCGGCGAAGTCTCCATGATTCTGCGTCGTTCTTGGCCGAGCTGATCCACGTTTGGAAATTGTCTCCGGCGGTGGCGGCGGCACCCCACTTATACACGGCTTGGCCTAACAAGGGGGTAAGACAGGTGCCGGTAAACGAAAAATCGGTCTGAACCCTGCCCTGGTGGAGTCGCTGGTCCCGTTCATCGCGCACCGGCCCAGGCCATCGGGCTGACTAGGAATCCGCAGATCCACGACTCCGCCTCTCTCACGCGTCCTGGCCGATCCAGGATGGCGTACTTTTTGATCACCAGCTCGAGCCGTCTGGGGCACCCCTCTCTACGAGGACCGCCGAGTAGGTTTACGGGCATTTGATGCCCACAAGCACCACAGCTGAGCGAAATTCCACCCACAACAGCCAGGCCCCGGATCGCCTACCTGAAGCCCAGCAGAAGCGCTGCGGGCCGGTTTGTGGTTGCATGCCCGGTCATTGTGTGCAAATCTACATCTGTAGTGATCACTACATGGAGCGGTTAACACCGCCTTCCCACGGAGGAACAGGTCAAAGATGACTGCACCCAGGTCGGCGCCGCCGACACCCCAATTGCCAAGCCATGCCGACGTCATTGTTGTTGGTGGCGGCCTGGCTGGTTGCGCCGCCGCCCTCGCCGCTGCGGAAGGCGGCGCCACCGTGCTGCAGCTGGAAAAGTTGGCGGACACCGGCGGCAGCACAGTGCTCTCTGCCGGACTTTCCGCCTTTGCCGGCAGCGCGGAACAGATCGCCCAAGGCATCGATGACAGCAGTGAACTTCTGCGCCGCGACATTCTCGAAACCGGCCTCCACATCAGTGATCCCGCCCTGGTGGATCTGTACTGCCGCGAGCAGCTGCCCACGTACCACTGGCTCAAGGCACATGGCGTCAGGTACGGAACCGTGCATGCCGCGTCCGGGCAGAGCGTGCCCCGGTCCCATCCGACCGACACCCGCCAGATGCTTGACCTGCTGCTTGCCAGGACGGCAGAACTTGGTGTCCAGCTGGTCACAGGGGCCACCGTGCAGCGCCTCGAGCGGGAAGCCCCGGGCCGGGTGACCGGAATACGGGTCAGCGTGGGCGGGGACAGCCACCGAATCAACTGCGAGGCGGTGGTTCTGGCCACCGGCGGCTTCTCACAGAACCCGGAGCTCCTCAACCGCTTCGCCCCGCAAATGGAAAGCGCACGCCGGGGCGGAGGCGCCGGCAGCACCGGCGATGGCCTCCTGATGGCCTGGCAGCTCGGCGCCGGCGTCATCGACACCCCGCACATCAAAGGCACTTACGGCATCTACCCGCACGCAGTGGAGGCCGAAAAGGGAACCGGCGTGCTCGCCGTGTACAAGGGAGCCATCGCCGTCAACGCGGCCGGCTCGCGCTTTGTTGACGAGTCGTTGCCGTACAAGGTGCTTGGGGACGCCAGCCTGCGGCAGGCCGGGGGCTGGACGTACCAAGTCTTTGACGCGGCAGTGATGGCGGAAAGCGATGATGAAGTGCCCATCTACGACCTTGCCGCACGGGACCGCGACGGTCTGCTCGTGAAGGCGGACACCCTCGACGAACTCGCGCAGAAACTGAACATCCCGGCGTCGGACTTCCAGGCCACCGTCGAACGCTACAACGCAGCCTGCCGCGGCGAGAGTCCCGACGATTTTGGCCGCAGCCACCTGTCCGGCGGTGTCGGTGTCCCCCAACCCATCCAGCAGGCGCCGTTTTTCGCCCACGCCTCCACCGCCGTCGTACTCGCCACGTATTGCGGGCTCACCGTCACCGACCAGATGCAGGTCCTGGACGTTTTCGGCGAGGCAATCGGCGGACTTTTCGCGGCCGGCGAGGTGATCGGCGGGTTCCACGGCGGCGGCTACATGACAGGCACCTCCATCGGCAAGGCCGGGATCTTCGGCCGGGTGGCCGGCGCGGCGGCGGCGGCACTCGCCCGCCCGGCGGACGCAGCATGAGCGGCCTGTTCAGCCTGGCGGGCAAGGTTGCCCTTGTGGTCGGAGCGGGCGCGGGAGGCCTGGGCGAGCGGATCGCCACTGCCCTTGCTGAGCAAGGAGCCGTCCTGGCCATCGCTGACCGTGAGGTGCGTTCCGATGACTTGGAGGCAACCTCACGGCGCTGCGGCGGCGCCTCGGTCCACTTCTGCGACGTGACGGACGAGGCGCAGGTCGAAGCCCTCCTGAGCGCCGTCGTCGAACGCCACGGCCGTCTCGACATCCTCGTGAACGCCGCCGGTGTGATGCTGCGCAAGGCCTACGATGAAACCTCGCTCGAGGAGTTCCAGCGGGTGATTGGCGTGAACCTTACCGGCACCTGGCTGCTCAACCGTGCAGCCGGGCGGCGGATGAGCACACAAGGCTCAGGAAAGATCGTGAACCTGTCCACCGTGTATGCCGAACGTGTGGGGCCGGTGCCCGAGTCAGCGTATTACGCCTCGAAGGCAGGCATCGCCAACGTCACGCGGGCACTTGCAGCAGAACTCGGCCCGCACGGGATCACCGTGAACTGTGTGGCGCCCGGTGTGTTCTACCCGACCCAGATGACTGCCGCGCTCGCCGAAAGCCCCGACCAGCTCGCCTGGTTCTCCCAACGCACCATGCTCGGCCGCCTCGGCGACCCCGCGCGCGACATCGCCGGACCGGTCATCCTCCTCGCCTCCGACGCCTCCGCCTACATGACCGGCCAGGTCGTTTATGTCGACGGCGGCTGGTCGGCCTGGTAACCCCAACTTCCTTCCCCATCCACCCCTTACGACAGGACAGCGCCATGACCACCACGCCCCGCACCGCCCTCCTTATGCTCGACTACCAGGTGGCACTCTGCTCCCAGGGCCCGCTGGGGCGGGCAGCGCCGCTCGCGGCGCAGGTCGCCGAGCGTGAGGTGGTCGGGAAGGCCCAGGCTGTGCTCGCCGCCGCACGCGCCGCCGGACTGTTCATCGTCCATGTGCGCCTTGCCTTCGACGAGACCTACCTCCTGCGCACCAACCGGCTGGCCCGGTTCGACGGCTACCCCAACGGACGCGCCATGCTGCGCGACTCGCCTGAGGCTGCCATCATCGATGAGCTGGCGCCAGGTCCCGGCGAACCCGTCTTCGATAAGGGCTGCGTCGACCCGTTCGTCGGCTCACCGCTGCTGCACGTGCTGCACGCCGAAGGCGTCCGCGACATCATCATCGGCGGGGTGGCAACCAACCTCGTCGTCGAATCAACAGCCCGGCACGCGTCCGACGCCGGCCTGCAGGTCACGATTGTGGAAGACATGTGCGCCTCCTTCAGTCCGGCCGCGCACGATTTCTCCTTCGCCAACATCATGCCCATGTTCGGAACAGTCGCGACGTCGGCCGACACCATTGCCCGGCTCGGCGCGACGGCGGATGTCATGGCAGGTGCGCGGTGACGGTTCGCATTTGGCACCAGAGTTTCACCGTCCTCGAAGACGTGCCCCATTACCGCGACGCCCTCAAGCGGCATATGCTCGCGGTCGCGGGGGAGGGGGTCACCATCGACTTCCACGGCATGCAACCGGGAACGTATCCCTCCGACTACCCGGGGACCCACATCGGTTACGGCTACCTCAGCAGCCTGCACAAGGAGCAGTTCGTCTCAGCGGCTCTCCGCGCCCAGGACGAGGGGTACGACGCCTATCTCATCGCGACCATCCCGGACACCGGCTACGAGGAGATCCGCTCACTGGTGGACATCCCCGTCATTGCCCTCGGGCAGACGTCGGTCCTGATGGCTGCGCAGTTGGGAGACTGCGTGGGGATCGTCAACTTCATCGCCGCCCTTGAGCCACAGCTGCGGCGGAACATGCGCAACTACGGCCTGGAACGCGTGGTGGGCCCGATCGCCCAGGTCAATGCCGAGTTCACGGACGTTATGGCCGCCTATGACTCACCGGCCGCCTTGGTCGGTGCCTTCAAGGACGCCGCACGCCGGGTCATCTCACAGGGCGCGAACGTAATCGTCCCCGGGGAGGGGCCCCTGAACGTCTTCCTCGCCGATCAGGGCATATCCCGGGTGGACGACGTGCCGGTGCTGGACTCGCTCGGCACGCTCCTGGCTGTGGCCGAGCTCCGCGCAGCCCAGTACCGGCGCAGCGGTCTGCGTCCGGCCAGGTCAGGGTTCCACTATGCGCAGCCGCCCCGGCCGCTGCTGGACGCCGCAAGGCAGTGGTACGGCATTACCAACGCCTTGGAAGCCCGGGTTCCCTGAGAACGACCAGGGCCCCGCGGCCCATGCCCAGGCATGGACCGCGGGGCCCCTTAAGTTTTGGTACAGGCTCAGGCCAGGCCTCCCGCCAGCCGCCCAAACACCGCGCCGAGCGCGAGCCCCGCACCGCCCGGGTAGCCGCCCCAGTAGATGCCGCCAAGCATCTCCCCGGTAACAAAGAGTCCCGCGATCGCGTCTCCTGCCTCGTCCAGCACGCGGCCCGAGGCATCCGATTTCAGGCCGCCGTAGGTGAATGTGATGCCACAGGTGACAGGGTAGGCATAGAACGGACCCGTCTCCAGAGGAACGGCCCAGTTGCTCTTTGGGGGGTCGACGGCGGCAACGCGGCCGTCCTTGATGGTCGGGTCGAATGCCGCGCTGGAGGTGATCGAAGAGTTGAATTCATCGACCGTGCGTCGAAGGGCTGCCGGATCAATGCCGATTGCCACCGCAAGCTCCTCAAGCGTGTCAGCGGTCTCGACGGAGATTCCTGGCATATCGTACTGGTCCGGACGCAGCGTGGGCCGGGTGGTGGCATCAAAGAGCTGGAACGCTATGCCCCCCGGCTGCCGCAGGACCTCCTTGCCATAGCGGGAGTAGGTGTAGTTGCGGAAGTCGGCGCCCTCGTCGATGAACCTGCGGCCCTCCCGGTTGACCACGATGCCCATGGGATAGCTCAGCCGCGCCAGCCGGTTTGTGAGTTCGCGGTTGCTCGAATTCTCCGGATAGTGGGCGTCCAGCTGCACGGCGTGCGCCGTGGACCAGTCGCCGTCGCGCGCGGCTCCCACAGCCAGAGCTGCGGCGATCATGTCGCCGGTCCCATAGGGAGTGCCTCGCACAATGGCGTTTTCCCAGCCCGCGCCGAAATTCTCTACCAGCCACTGCGGATTCGCATGGAAGCCACCTGCTGCCAGGATGACTGAGTCAGCTTCCAGGCGTTGTAGCCCACCACCCGCCCCGACAGTTACCCCGGCTACGGCACCGTCCTCCACAATGAGGCCGGTGACGTGCTGTTCATAACGGATCTCGACGCCCATCCCTGCGGCAATTCGGGTGTAGTCCTCGATCATGCCCACGCCGCCGCCGACATTGCCCAGGTGCAGGCCGCCCCAGAAGAGGTGGCCGCCGCCGGGTTGCGGGTAGCACTGGCGATCGTAGAGCAGTTCGTACCTCATGCCCAGGGAGTGGAGCCATTTCAGCGTTGGCTGGCTCTCGGCGACGAGCACGGCGGTGCGCTCGGGATCGTTCCGGCCGCCACTGAGCTTGGTGATGTCTTCAAAATACTCCTGCGCCGGGTAGGGCGGCACAGTGGTGTCCGCAAGGCGGGGGTCAGGTTCGAGGACGGACAGGAGGTCCTTGAGCCCGCCGTGGGCGATCCGCGTTGCACCGGCAGTGAAGTAGCTGTTGCCGCCGGCGGCGCCAGCCGGCGCCTTCTCCAGCAGCAACACGCGGCGCCCGCGTTCGGCCGCCGCCAGAGCGGCGGCGAAGCCGGCGTTGCCCGCCCCGACCACAATGACATCGGCCGCGCGCGTGGTCATGCTGTTGCCGTGCCGGCAGTGAGCGCGTCCGACGACGAGGGGGCACCCATGGAGGTCGGCGCGAGGAGCGGGTGGGGGGCGGTTCCGCCCACTGCCGCCGTGGCTGCCGCGGCGGTGCCGATCAGCTTCTGGGCAAGTTGATCGATCTCGGCAGCAGAGACGTTTCCGGGCGGCCCCCACAACGTGAGGCTGAGCACCACGCGGCCATCTGCACCGAACACGGGCGCGGAAAGGGACCGCAATTCGTGCTCGTCCGTGGCGGAGAGTGTACCGATGTTGTAGCCCTCGCTCACCTCGCGGATGCCGCGCTGCAAGATCTCCGCGGAGACGTCGGGGTCCCGCAGGTTCAGCCGGGTAGACAACGATTCGAGCCGCTCGCCACGGTTGTGGCCTAACGCGATGCTGTAGCCGCGGCTCCGGACACGATCGAGTGCCTGCCGGTGGCTGGCAAGCTCGGACGGCGTGGCCTCCGGCCCGGGCCGGTTGACCCACCGCTCCTGCAGCTGTTTGCTGCCCCAGGCCGCGAAAACAGCGCCCAGTGGCGGCATAAAGGGAACGCGCTGGCCGACACGCGTCGGCGCCTGCGCGGTCTTCGCGTGCCCGGCCGCTGCGGTGAGCACCAGCTCGTCGCGGACCAGTGAAATCGCTGTCACTTCGCTGTCGCAGGCGGCAGCCAGGCACTCCATGTGCGGCCTGGCCAGGTCAACCAGGCGCAACTGCTCAAACAGATCCGCATCACCCGCCGCCAGCGATCCCGGGAGGAACGAGCCATAGCCGCCGCGGAAGAACAGCAGAGGGTTTGTCTGGCTCACGACGTCCAGGTCGAGGACCTGGCCAATGACGATCTCGTGGTCCCCGGCGTCGTGTACGGCAACGATCTCGCAGTCAACGTAAGCCACGGTTCCCTCGATCACCGGCGTACCACCCGCAGAGGGGCGCCACGGGATGCCGTCGAGCTTGTCCACCTTGCGGGTGGCGACCTGCCGGCAAACATTTTCCTGTTCCTCGCCAAGGATGTTGGCGCAGAAACGGTTGCCCGCCGCCCGGATGGCCGCCCAGGAGGAAGACGTCTTCTGGGGCATGAATGCGACCAGGGGCGGATCGAGCGAGACGGAGCTGAAGGTGCCCACGGTCATCCCCAAGGCCGTGCCGTCGGCAGCTACCGCTGTCACCACGACCACCCCGGAAGGGTACTGGCCCAGGACCTGGCGGAACTTCCCAGCCGCTATTGAAGACGTCGGAACGCCGGTTTTGGTTGAACTGGCAACGGTGCCTGTACTCATGTCATGCCTCGCCATTGAGTTGTAGTGATTCCCTGTAGTGATCACTACAATGACACTCTATTCAGGAACCCGCAACAGCAATCGCATTTTCCACTGTGATGACAATCAGGTCGACGAAGGCATCCGGATCCCAGACGTCGGCAATCTGGTGCGCCAGGAACAGCCCATCGGTCAAGATGATGATTAGCAGGGCCAAGTGATCAGGCAGGTCCGGGGTGGCGGAAACCAGCTGCGGATCCAGAGTCAGCCGAAACCACGTGCCGAGGTCGGCGTGCACCCGGGCCCGGACCCGCAGGAAGAGCGCCCGCCCCGCCGGTTCGGTTTCCCGGTGCTCCAGCGCGAGCATGTGCCCGATCCGGAGGAATTCGGGGGTGGAAGGCAGGCTCCGCACCGACTGGTTGAGGATTTGGCGCAGGCTTTCGCCGACCTGGGCGCCGGGCGGCGCCGGGGCCCAGGCAGGCTGGTCGCCGATCCATTCGTTGAAGCTGTGGGCCACCACCTCGGCCAGCAGTTCGTCCTTGTCCGCGTAGAACCAATACACCGAACTGACGGGCAAGCCCGAGCGTTCACAGATCCGTGCAATCGTGGTGCCCTCGTAGCCACGCTCCGCGGCAACCTCGGCAGCCGCCTTCAGGATGCGCAGCCGCGAGCTTTCCGGCTGTTCCTTCGTTTTCCGCGCTGCCGTGCTCATGACCGGGCCGCGGCCAGGCGCGATGCGGCGACGCTGAGGCCGCCGGCAAGGGTGTCGACCACCCATGCAACGTCAACTTTCCGGTCCGCCTGGGTGGCCACAAACAGGCCGTCAAGTGCCGCGAGGTGGAAGCGTGCCAGTGTGGCCGGTGCAGCCGGATTGACGACATCGAAGCTGCTGGCAAGCACACGGCCCCACCAATCGGTCAGGACGGTCATGGACTCGCGGCGGACCTGAATAAAACGCACTCGGGCCGCGGGCTCCTTGACGCGCTGTTCAAGGGCAAGCATGAGCCCAAGGCGCCAGAACTCAGGTTGCGCGACGTAGGCCGCGGCTGCCTGACGGAAGCGGTTCTGCACTTGGCTTGCGAGCGGAAGCGGTTCAAGGTCCGCCTGCCAGGGAGGTCCGACCTCGCGCCAGCGGCGGTAGCTGAAGTCGAGCGCTTCGGCGAGCAGTTGGTCCTTGTTCTTGAAGTGCCAATAAATGGAACTGGCCGGAAGGCCTGTCTTCTCTGTCACCAGCGCAACGCTCGTGCCGTCGTAGCCGCGTTCTGCGGCTATCTCGAGTGCTGCCTCGAGGATCCTTTGCCGGGACGTATCCCCTTGGATATGGCGGCGCTCGGTCTTGCGTGGCATGGTGCGCGGGGCTCCCCTTCAAATTTATATGGGATTTTGCTTGCTGGGACGACACCTTACAAGATACTCTGCCGGAAGCCCCATCTGTAGTGATCACTACAGGGTAGCTCCGAAGAGTTTCCGCATCAGCTAATCCCCGCTTCAACGGTGAAATGGAGAATTTAACAATGGTTCACACATTCCGAGGTCACGGCATCGCACGCCGCGGCGCCCCCCTCGCGGCGCTCGTTCTGGCATCCGCCCTCCTGGCTGGCTGCGCGAGTGCTGCCGGCACGGCTCCGGCCACTCCGGCCGCAGCGCCCCCTTCCTCCCTCGGCGCGATTCTTGGCATTGATTCGGCGGCCAAGGAGAACGGTAAGGACCTCACATGGAAGATCGGTGCCGCGTTGCCGATGTCCGGTCCCGGCGCGCCGCAGGGCACCGAAATGAAGCAGGCCATCGATCTGGCCCTCGAACAGATCCGGGCTTCCGGCGGACCGGCCATCTCCCTGTCGGTCAAGGACATTAAGAATCCCGACCCCGTCGCGTCCAAGCAGGCCGCCCGCGAACTCGCCGAGGAGAAGGTCGCCGCCAAAATCACGAGCTATGGCGACGGACTCGGCGCCATGCTCGAAGACACCGCGAAGGATCAAATCCTGACACTGGACGGTGTTGGCGGCGCCCAGCCGTTCGCCGTCGGGGCCCCGTATTTCTATGGCACCACTGCGGTTGCCCCCGGCGACACCCTGCCCGGCACCCTCGCCTGGCTCAAAGAGGCACACCCTGAGGCGAAGACCGTCGGCCTGGTCGGTTGGGAAATGGGCCCGTTCAATGACGCCATCAAGGCTGACCTGGCCGCGAAGGTCAAGTCCGCCGGGCTGGAATTCAATGGGCTTTGGGAGACAGTCTCCCCGGCCACCCAGGACTTCTCCACCGTTGTGGCCAAGGTCAAGGCAAACAAGCCGGACGTCATCGTCGTCGGCATGGGAGCGCAGGCACCCGGTGCGCTGACGGCACAGTTCACCGCGGCCGGCATCACCTCCACCCTGATCGGCATCGAATACACCGAGACCGCCAAGGATGCGTCCAAGGGCACCTTTGAGAAGGGCACGTACCACTTTGCGATGAACTACTTTGACGCTACCGCGCCAACCAACCCCCTTGCCAAGCTCTTTGTGGATGCCTACGCCGCGAAGTACCCGGGCTCCCCGGCGCCGTCGTTCTACGCCGCCAACGCATATGAAGAGACGATCGCGTTCTGGCAGGTCCTACGGGGAACCCTGAAGGCAGGCGGCGACCCCACCAAGGGTGCGGACCTGTTGAAGGCCCTTGAAGCCAACCCTGACCTGCCGAGTGTCTACGGCGGGGAAACGGCCAAGGTCGGCGTGACCACCATCGACCTGAAGACGCACGGTGTGGCCAGCCGGCCGATGGGCGTTTACCAGTACAAGGACGGCAAAGTGCACACTCTGGCCACCTTCAACATCGGCGGCAAGGATCTCGTCGTCAACAAGTAGTACAACCTGACCGGTGGGCGGCCCTGCGGCCGCCCACCGGCCCTCTTTTTTCTTCCGCAAAGGTTCAACGATGAACGACTTTCTCCAGCTAACGGCCAACGGCCTGTTCCGCGGCATGTCCTACGCGGCAATGGGCGCCGGCCTGGCTCTGATCCTCGGGGTCACCGGCCGATTCCATTTCTCGTACTCACTCACGTACACCATCGCCCCGCTCACCGCCTTCGGCGTCGCAGCCTGGGCAAAACTGCCGTTCTGGCCTGCTGCCGTGGCCGGCGTGCTCGCCGCCATCGTGGTGAGCATCGCCATCGAGGTTCTCATCTACCGTCCCGTGTCGGCTCGAGCGGGAGCCAATTCACTCCTGGCCGTCCTGGTGAGTTCGCTCGGCTTCAGCATCCTCGGCGTCGCCGTCCTGCAGCTGCTCCTTGGCACCGGAAGCATCCCCTTCTACGGACCGGAGCTGTCCTCCATCGAGCTCGGACCGGTCATCTTCACCAACTTTGACCTCTTCCAGGCCATCAGTGCCCTGGTCCTTGTGCTCGTGCTCGCACTTCTTCTCGCCAGGACCCCGCTGGGGCGCTCCATCAAGGCCACCCGGAGCAATCCGCCGCTTGCAGCCCTCCTGGGCATCAACACCGGCCGCATCAACGTCGCGGTCTTTGCCATCGGCGGACTCATCACGGGGGTCTGCGGGATCTGGTTCGGCCTCCAGTACACGGTTGAACCCACCATGGGCGACCGGGTGATCATTTACAGCTTCGTCGTCGCGTTCCTGGCCGGGACGCGCACCAGCCCGCTGCGAACCCTTGCGGTGGGTCTGGCGCTTGGACTGCTGGAACAGTGGGCCTCCCTCGTCCTCTCGGCGCAGTGGTCCCAAACCGCAGTCTTCGCCGTGCTGGTGGGCTACCTGGCTGTGCTGTCCACCCGTGGCGCCTGGCGAAAATGGCTGCCTCCGCGCCGTGTGCCCACCACCCCGGCCGGAACCTAAGGAGCCCATCATGTGGATCACCTATCTCACCGCGATTCTCATTTACGGTTCGCTGGCCGTCACCGTCAACCTGCTTGTGGGTTATGCCGGCCAGGTTTCCGTTGCCCACGCGGCATTCGCCGGGATCGGCGGCTACACCGTGGGCTACCTGGTCACGGCGCAGCACTGGCCCTTCGCCGCGGCAATCCTCGCCGGCGCCGTCCTGGCAGGGCTGGTCGGGGTCCTGCTCGGACTCGTTGCACTCGGGCTCTCAGAGGAATACCTGATCCTGATGACGCTGGTTTTTTCGCTCGGACTAATCGGGATCATCGCCGGCGTGGATGTTCTGGGCTCAACAATCGGTATCACCAACATCACCGGCCTGGACCTCTTGGGCTGGAAGCTCGACCACGCTGAGGACTGGCTGGGTCTTGCCTCGCTCCTTCTGCTAGTGGTCTTTGCCGTCTGCTGGCGGCTGGGCCAGTCCCCGTTCGGCCGCGTCCTGAAAGGCATCAGGGAAGACTCTGTGGCCACGCAGTCGCTGGGCAAGAACGTCTTTAGGTTCAAAGTGGTGGTCTTCGCCATCACGTCCGCTCTCGCTGGACTCATCGGCGCCGTGTTCTCCGGTTGGCTGGGACTGGCCACACCCGGGGCATTCGGCTTCCCGTTCGCGTTGACCATCTTCGCCATCGTGATCTTCGGCGGGAAGGGAAACCTGATCGGCTCGCTGATCGCCGCCGCCGTGCTCACCCTCGTGGAACCGGTCCTCCGCTACGTCGTGGCCCTCGATTCCGCCAAAGCCTCCCTGGTGCAGCTTGCGATCTACGGCGGGCTGCTCATCATCCTGATGATCGTGCGCCCGCAGGGGCTGATCCGGGAACGCCGACGCAAGGTGCCTGTGCCCGCGGAAGCCGCCGCCCCGCCGTCGGCCGCTCCAGCGACGGTGAACACCCCCGCGGCTCCTGTGCCCCCCGCGCCCCGGGCGGCCGTAACACTATTGCAGGCCGGCCGGGGTGACTGGTCCGACAAGGACATCACGCTCGAGGCCACGGGCATCAGCAAGAGCTACGGCGGCATCCATGCGGTTAGGGACCTTCACCTCCAGTTGCGCCGCGGAACTGTCACCGCTCTGGTCGGGCCCAACGGAGCCGGAAAGACCACCACGTTCAATGCCCTGGCCGGATTCGTGCGGCCCGACTCCGGCAGCGTGCTGCTCAACGGTGTTGAGCTGGTGGGCAGGAGTGCCGACTTTGCCGCACGGCAGGGCCTGGTGCGCACGTTCCAGGATGTGCGGCTCTTTCCGGCGGTCAGCTGCCTGGAAAACGTCATGCTCGGCGTCCAGCGCCAGGACGGCGAACGGTTGGCCGAACTGTTTGTCCCGGGACGCCGGGTATCCCGCGGTGACCGCCAGGCGGCCGACGCCGCGATGGATTGGCTGTCCTTCGTCGGCCTGGCCGACCAGGCAGGCCTCCCCGCCGAGTCCCTCTCGTACGGTCAGTCCAAGCTGGTGTCCCTGGCCCGGGCCCTCGCCACCGAGGCGGACGTGTTGCTGCTGGACGAGCCGGCATCCGGCGTTGACGGCGCCTGGGTCGATGTGATGCTCGGCATCATCGATGCGGTGCGCGCCCAGGGCCGCACGGTTTGCCTGGTCGAACACAACCTGGAGGTGGTCAGGCAACTCGCCGACCACGCCTACTTCATGGAACTCGGCGAGATCACCGCGGAGGGGACAGTGGCCGAGCTTACGAGTTCCGCCCGACTAACGGAGGCCTATTTTGGAGCCCAATAACCTGCTGACCCTGGACAACCTCGCCGCCGGCTACGGCCGCAAAAAGGTGGTGCACGGAGTGGACCTGCAGCTTAAGACCGGCGAGATCGTCGGGCTGATGGGCCACAACGGGGCGGGCAAGACAACCATCATCCGTACAGTACACGGTCTGCTTCCTGCCCTCGGCGGCCGGATCCTGATCGATGGTGAGGAAGTACCCACCGGCTCGGTACAGGACAACATCTCCCGGGGCCTGGCCCTCATCCCTTCCGAACGGTTCGTCTTCCCCGACCTGTCGATCCGGGCCAACCTGCTGCTCGGCGCGGCCAACGCCCCCGCGGGTTCGGACCGCGGTGAGCAGTTGGCCTTCGTTGAAAGTCTCTTCCCATTGCTCGCTGAGCGGTCCGGCCAGCTGGCCGGAACCCTCTCCGGTGGCCAGCAGCGCATGGTGAGCCTGGGGATAGCCCTGATGGCCCGGCCGCGGCTGTTGCTGCTCGACGAACCCTCGCTGGGCCTGGCCCCGAGCGTGGTGGAACAGATCTTCAGCACGCTGCGCGCCATTGTGGATCGCGGTGACCTCGGAATCCTGCTCCTGGAACAAAACATCCAGCAGGCGCTGGTCATCTGTGACCGGGTGTACGTTGTGCGCAACGGCGCCATCATCCTCGAGGAGTCTGCCGAAGAGATGCGCGCCCGCGAAAGCTACTGGGACCTCTTCTAGGCTAGGGAGCTGCTCCCGCGGAACGGCCGGCCAGGTAAGGAGCATATCCACCTGGCCGGCCGTTTTGCCGTGCGCGCAAAAGGCGGGCAGCCGGCTGGGCGGCTTTCGCCGCCTGCCAACTGCCCGCCTGGTAGGACCGCCGTACTCCCTAGTGCCCCGCGGCTTGTCCCACAACTTCCCTGGGGGCAGGCAAAGCCGACCGTGCGGCGTTGCGCCCGGCAATCCTGCCAAACGTGATGGACCGCATCACCGAGGTGGAGCCGGCGTAGGCCTCGTAGTAAAGTCCCGTCATCTCACCGGCGCCGTAGAGGCCGCTGATCGGGTGGCCGTCCGAGGTGACTACCCTGGAGTCCAGATCGGTCTTCACGCCGCCGAACGTAAACACGTTCGCGCAGATCTGCGGATACGCGAAGAAGGGTCCTTCAGTCAGCGGCCTGGCCCAGTTGGACTTCACGGGCTGGCCGGCAGGCCGGGAAGCCAGGCCGTCCAGCTGGCTCCAATCGAACTCCACATCCGCGGCGCAGGCCGCGTTGAAGCCAGTGACAGTTTTCAGCAGTGAACCGGCCGGCATACCAAGGAGGGCTTCGAGGTCCTCGATGGAATCCGCCTGGATAGGATCGACATCGGTTCCGATGGCGTTCCGGTACCCGGGCACTGTGGTGACCTGCTGGTCGAAGACCGCATAACCGATGCTGTCCTCCTGCTGCAGGATGGTGCGTGCCACGGACTCGTAGGTCAGGTCTACGGTCTTGCCGGCTTCGTCCATAAAACGTTCCCCCGCGCTGTTGACAAGGATCCCGTACGGGAAACTCATCACCACGGCCTCGGCCACATCGCTGCGCGGGTCCTTGGGCTCAGCGTGGAACAGGTCGAACTGCCCCTCCGTCGCGGCGCCGACCTCCAAGGCCATCCGCAGTCCGTCGCCGCGATTGTTCGCCCCGCCGCGTGATATCGGCGGCACGCGGTAGGCATGACGGCCGACGTACTTGGTCATCATCTCGCGGTTGCCCTGGAACCCGCCGCAGGCCAGCACCACGGCGCCGGCGTGAAGGTTTCGGGTGCCCCCGGCATCACGCATACGCACCCCAACCACGGCGCCGTGTGCGTCGGTGAGCAGGGTTTCCGCTGCCACCTCGTAGAAGATATCGGCAGCGGTGGCCTCCAGCCGGGCGAACAGCGGTTCGACGATGTTCACGCCGCCGCCCACCGGCTGGTAGCGGGAGGCGGACTGGGTGAGGAAGATGGTGGGGAGGCTTTTCAGCACCACGCCCTGCTCATGCAGCCAATCGAAGGCCTCGGGTACTTCGCGCACCAGTGCTTCGTAGGCGTCGCGGCTCGCATAGCCTTTCGACGCGTCTACCGCGTAGTCCACGAGGTTTGATACCGGCGTTGTGGTGTTCTGCAGGCGCAGGTAGGCCCCCGACCACCGGGTGTTTCCTCCGCGGATGTCCCGCGTAGACCGCTCCAGGACCGCCACCCGGGCACCTGGGGAACTCTCGACAGCGGTGAGCGCGGCAGACAGGCCGGCCGCACCGGCCCCTACCACCACGACGTCGTACTCGGCGTCGAAAGTGTCTGTTGGGACGTTATTCACAGTGTTCTCCTTCCGTGGGTCACAGCACGCCCGCAATGAATCGCTCAAGCAGGGTTTCAAAGGTGTCCCGGTGCTCGATCTGGGTCCAGTGACCGCAGTTTGCGATCACAAACAGATTGGCGTTGGGCATGTTCCTGGCGAAGTAGTGGCTGGCCTCCAGGGGGATGATCCGGTCTTCGCGGCCGTGCAGCACCAGGGTGGGGTGCATGATCCCGGCCAGTTCCTCCGGAGTGAACACCCGCCGGGGCGCGGCCGGATTGAAGCTGGCCCGGTGGGACCGCGTGACGTCCTCGCGGACGATGTACGTCATCCGGTCGTTGACCACGGCATCGATGGTGCCGCTCAGCGGCGCCAGGTCGCAGACGAATTCGGTCAACAGGCCACGCAGGCTCTCCGCGGTTGGCTCGTCGTAGAACCGGCGCAGGTGCGCGAGGCCCGGCGACACAGTGGTGGTGGGTGCCCCGCCGCTGCCCATCAGCAGCAGTTTACCGATGCGCTCCGGCGCGGCGAGGGCCATCAGTACCGCCAACTGCCCGCCCATTGAGTTGCCGACTACATGCACCTGCTCCAGGCCGAGTGTATCGAGCAGGCCCAGGACCGCTTCGACCCGCAGGTCGTTGAAGGCTGCCATGCCCTGGGGCGGGTCCTCCGGATGGCTCGAGTCACCAAAACCGACCATGTCAGGCGCGATGCAGTGGAACGAGCCGGCGAGGTCGGTGATGACCTGTTCCCAATTGGACAGGCCGGTGGCACCGGGACCGGAGCCGTGCAGGAACAGGACGGCCGGGTTTGCCGGGTCGCCGCTCTCATTGACCTGAAGCACCGTTTCGCCAACGGTCACCGGGTAGCTTGTGACGCTCACAGGTGCACCTCGGGAACCTTTGTGCTGCCCAGCTTCCGGCCGGCATAGGCGCGGCCGAGCGGATCGGAGAACAGGAAAGCGTGACCGGAGGCGGCCATCACGTCCTGGAATTTCCCGTGCAGCGGATGCTCGACGTAGGCCGTGCGGCCGCTGGCCGAACGCATCAGGTCCGAGACGGCGTCGACCGCGGACTGAGCGCCCTTGGCGAGGTCCCACCGGTAATACGCCCGCTGTTCTTCGCTGGGGACCTCGTTGGCTTCGGCGATCTCCAGAATTTCCCGTCCCGCACGCACCAGCCGCAACCGCGCGCCGTCGATGGCGAATGTCGCCTCTGCGAGGCGGTCCTGGACGATGGGCTCGTCACGCAGCAGGGTTCCGTAGTTCGTCCGGCGGCCGGCCGTTTCCGCCGTCCACAGGTCGAGGAAGCCGTACACGGAACCTAGGGCCCCGGCGGCAATGATGAGGTTGAACAGTACTGCCCATGGGACCCGGTACAGCGCGGCTGTATTGTGCTGCTGGCCCGGCAGTTGGGCGCCGAGGCCTTTGGTGTATTCGAGGTGGGACTGCACGCGGTGGGCCGGGACGAACACGCCGTCGACCACAATATTGTTGCTTCCCGTGCCCTTCAGTCCTGCCGTGTGCCAGACGTCCTCTACGGTGTACTGGTCGCGGTTAAGGACAGCCGAGATGAAGTCGGGGTAGGAACTGCCGTTGATTTCCCGTTCGCCGTCGATCGAGCCGAGGATCACGCCGTCGCAGCGCTCGATCCCCGATGAGAACGACCAGCGGCCCGATACGCGATAGCCGCCGGGAACCTTTTCGATTGTCCCGGTCGGGGTGTAGGAGGAGGCCAGGGCGCGGGCGGGATTCCTGCCCCACACGTCCTGCTGGCCTTCGTCTGAAAACAGGGCGATCTGCCAGGGGTGGACTCCGACGACGGAACTCACCCAGCCAGCGGAGGCAGAGGAGCGGCCGATTTCAATGACGCCTTCGGCGAAATCGACGATGGAGGTCTCGGTGCCGCCCCAGCGTTGGGGCTGCAGGGCCCGCAGGATGCCGGTGCCGGCGATGAGGTTCCAGGATTCGTCGCTGAGCCGGCGCAGCGAGCCGCTCTGAGCGTCCGCGGCGGCCAGGGCCGGGGCTGCCGCCCGGGCACGGCTCGCGATTGATTCGGTGCAGGGTACCGCCAGCCCGGACGGCGCGGCCATTTTGGCGGCCAAATCCGGTTCTGCGTCCTTGATCAAGGCATCTGTCATGTCTAGATCCGTCCTTCCATAAAATCGGCGAGAATGGTGCGGAACCTCTCGGCCTGCTCAACCTGGGTCCAATGGCCGCAGTGGCTGAGCACATAGAGGTCTGCGTTGGGCAGGTTGGCGGCCAGATAGTAGCTGGCCTCCGGCTGCACGATGGCGTCATCGCGACCATGCACAACGAGCGTCCGGTGTCTGATCCGGGCCAGGTCCTCCTCGGAGAAGGTCCAGAATTCGCCGGGTGCGAAGGTGCCCAGGTGTGACCGCCGGACGTCGTCGCGGGCTGCCACGGCGTGGCGTTCGGCGGCAATGTCGCGGATGCGTGGGCCGAACGCCTCCTTGTCGGAGACGAACAGCATCAGGAGCTCTTCCATGCTCTGCTCCGACGGATTGTCGTAGTACGTGACCAGCTTGATGAGACCGGGCAGCGGCACCAGTCCAGGCATTCCGCCGGAACCCATCAGTACCATCCGCTCGATCCGGTCGGGAACGAGCTGGGCCAGGCGCAGTGAGAACATGCCACCCATGGAGTTGCCCACCAAGGTGACAGCGCCAACGCCCAGCTCGTCGAGCATCCGGACCAGCTTCTCGATCCGCAGGGTCATGTTCGGGACGAAGCCCTGGGGTGACGGGTCCGGGTGGGTGGAGTCGCCGAATCCGATGATGTCCGGTGCAATGCAGTGGTAGCTTTCCGCGAGGCCAGCCATCAGGGCCTCCCAGTTGGACCGCCCGGACACGCCGGGTCCGGAGCCATGGAGCATCAGCAGCACCGGCCTGCCCGGTTGGCCGGACTGGTAGACCCGCATGTGCATGTCGTTGCCGACCGGCACATCCGAGACCCGGATGGCCGGGTGGGCGGCGGCAGCGCCTGCCGTGGCTGTACCGGTGGACGTACGCCCGATCACAGCTGGGAAACCGGTTCGACTGCGCGCATGATTCCCGGAGGTGCGGCGAAGTAGGCCTCGGAGCGGTGGTGACCCCAGATGCTCGGCTCCTCGTAGGTGCGGGCGGTCCAGTGCAGGTCATCAACGATCAGGCCGCCGAAGCCGTACTCGATCTGAAGGCTCGATGGTGTGGCGACGTAGATCGACATCATCAGGTCGTTGGTGTGCCGGCCGAGGGAAAGCAGGATTTCCTCATCGTCGAAGAGGTCGATGCCGGATCCCAGGTCATCGATGTTCTTGACCTCGAGCATCAGGTGGTTGAAGCCGGTGTAGCCGGGGGTGTTGCCGATGGCCAGCGAGTGGTGGCGGCCGTTGATGTGGTAAAAACGCAGGTTGAACGGTCCGCCGATGATGCGGTCGGAGAGTCGGAAACCCAGGACGTCAACATAGAATTTGTTGCCCTCCTCGACGTCCGGGACCAAGAGCACAATGTGGCCCAGGCCCTGGGAGCCGGTGACGAAGCCGTCCATCTTGCGGCCGGCGTGGAATGAGTTAGGCATGGCACGCTTGCCCCAGGTGAACTCGTGGCGGTTGCCCCACGGGTCCTCGATCCAGACCAGGTCGGCGACTTCGCGTTCTGCGATCAGGGCCGGATCCCCCTGGTTGACGGTGACGCCTTTGGCCTCAAGGTCGGCCACGAACTCGGCGAGGTCGGTTTCGTTGGCCAGCGCCCAGCCGGCGTAGCGGAATTCGTCCTGCTCGGCCGGGTGGATGGCGATGCGGTAGTTCACGTCATCGACGCGGAGCCGGACAGCACCGTCGGGCCCGTCTTCGATGAGCTGGCAGCCCAGCTTGGCGGTGCCGTACGTGCGCCAGTCGTTGTGGCGGGGTGACGCGAAGCCAACATAGCTAAGTTCCTGAATCACAGCATTACCTCCGGGGCTTTCGAATTGAGCAAAGATGCGCCGTAGTACTGTCCTACGGCGTCGGACACCAGGAACGCGTGGCCAAGTGCGGCTGTGACGTCCTGGAAGAGTTTGTGGAGCGGGTGGTCGACGAATGCGGTGCGGCCGCTGGAGACGCGGATCAGCTTGTTGATCTGCTGGCCCACCTCCTGGCAGCCCTTAGTGACGTTCCAGCGGAGCCGCGCCCGTTCGATGCGGTCGAGGTACACCCCGGCCTCGGCGGCCGCCGTGATGGTCTCGATCGCCTCGAACATCTTTTTGACAGCGGCGTCGTGGACCCACTCGGCATCGGCCAGGTGCATCTGCATCAGCGCGTCGTCGCGGAGGAAACCGCCCCAGTTCGAGCGGCGTTCGATCGTCTCGCCCGTCCACTCGTCAAGGAACCGGCGGGTCATGCCGAGGACCGGCGCAACCAGGACCAGGTTGAACATCACGGCCCACGGAAGCCGGTACAGGTTCGATGGGTTGGTAGCCAGGCCCGGTGCGGGGTTGGCCGGGTTGTACTCGTACCGGGGGTGGGAGAGGAAGCGGTGCTCGGGAACGAAGGCACCCTCCACTACGATGTCCTTGCTGCCGGTGCCTGAAAGCCCTGCGGTGAACCAGTTGTCATCGATCCGGTACTGGTCCTGCAGGAGAAGGATCGAGCCGTAGTTCGGGACCTCAACGCCGCCGCCGAGGTCGAATGTTCCGGCGATACCGCCGAGGATGACTGCCTGGCAGTGGTCACCGCCGGATGAAAACGACCAGCGGCCGGACACCCGGTAGCCACCCGAAACAACCTCGACTTTGCCGGTCGGGGCGTAGGAGGAGGAGTTCACATGGGCGGGATTGGCGCCCCACAAGTCCTGCTGGGCTTCCTCCGGAAACAGTGCGATTTGCCACGGGTGCGATCCGACGACGCCGGCCACCCAGCCGGCAGCCGGTGCGATGCGTCCCAGTTCGTAGACATTGGTGAGCTGCTCGCGGAGGGAGAGCTCACCTCCGCCCCAGCGCTTGGGCTGCAGTCCGCGGATGATTCCCAGATTCTGCAGCTGCTCCCAGGTCCCGGCCGTCAGCGACCGCTGGGCCGTGGCCTCGTCTTCGCCCAGGCGCAAGCCGGGTTCCATCCTGCGCAGTTCTTCGACAACGCTCATGCGATGCGGTACTCCTTCGTCGTTGAAAGATGCTTCGGTTCTACTTCTCTGTAGTAACCGCTACAGAGAACTTAGCGGTTGGTTAACGCTTTGGCAAGGGACTGCTTCGCAGGATGTTTCCCAGGGTGCTACGCAGCTGCGGCGAGCGGCCCTGGCGCCGTTAAACGCCGAACGAGAGGGTCCGGCCGGTGGCCGGATCCTCTCCTTACCGCGGCGTGCGGTGATGTCAGCTGAAGTGCACCTCAATGGGCTTCAGGCCACTAAAGGATGCAGTGACCGTGTCGCCGGCGCTGATCGGCACGGCGGCTGTCACCGAACCGGACATGACTACCGACCCCGCTTCGAGGGTCTGGCCCAGCCCGCCCAGGGTGTTGGCCACCCAAAGTAGGCCGTTCAAGGGATGTCCCAGCACAGCCGAGCCCGTACCCTCCCCGACCACCTTGCCGTTGACGGCGAGGGTGACTGCGGTGGCGGCGAGGTCCTGGGAGTCGAGCGCAATGTGTTCGCTGCCGAGGACCAGGGCGCCGGAGGACGCGTTGTCGGCGATGGTGTCGGCGAGTGTGATGCGCCAGTCGGCGATCCGCGAGTCGATGATTTCCAACGAGGTCACCGCGTAGTCCACCGCAGCCGTGACATCTTCGAGGGTGAGTCCGGGTCCGCGCAGGTCGGTTTTGAGCACGAAGGATATCTCCGGCTCGATCTTTGGGCTGATGAAGCGGTTCAGGCTGATCGGTTCGGCCGGGTCAAGCACCATGTCATCGAGCAATCGGCCAAAGTCGGGCTGGTCGACGCCGAGTTGCTTCTGCATGGCGAGCGAGGTCAGTCCCACCTTGTATCCCACCACTGTCCGCCCCCCTGCCTTCCAGATGTTAACCTGGTGCTCCTGGACGGCGTAGGCCTGCTCGAGGGTCAGGCCAGGGTGTGTCCCGGTCAGCGGCTCGACAGGCTGTCTGGACGCATATGCGGCGAGCAGGGCCTCGGCCAGGGGTGCGACAAGAGCCGCGTTGGTTGCGGTTGGGGTTTCAGGCACGGCTAGGCCGCCTTTCCGTTGAGGAGGTCCAGTGCTACATCGACGATCATGTCCTCCTGGCCGCCGACCATCTTGCGCCGGCCCAGTTCCATCAGGATGTCCATCGTGGGAATCCCGTATTTTTCCGAGGCGCGTTCGGCGTGCAGGAGGAAGCTGGAGTAGACGCCGGCGTAGCCGAGGCTGAGCGTTTCCCGGTCCACCTGCACCGGCCGCACCTGCAGCGGGCGCACGATGTCGTCCGCGGCATTCATCAGCGCAAACAGGTCGGTGCCGTGGTTCCAGCCCAGCTTGTCCGCAACGGCGATGAACACCTCGAGCGGGGCATTGCCTGCGCCTGCGCCCATGCCGGTCAGGCTCGCGTCGACGCGGTTCGCTCCGGCCTCGACCGCGGCGACGGAGTTCGCCACACCAAACGAGAGATTGTG
>DASSIA010000163.1:0-3834 GCA_035692345.1 Arthrobacter sp.
GCTCTACGAGGAAATCGCCGGATACCTGCAGGAAACCGGTGCCCTGCACCGCATCGCTGCGGGCGGGCACCGGCCTCAGGACTCGGCTGAAGGTGACCGTGCCATCCGGTCCTTCATCGCCGACGTCGGCAGGTCACGCTCAGTTCAGGCTTCCTGAGCCGTCAGCCGTCAGCCGTCAGACGTCAGCCGCCGGCATCCGAAGCTCCGGGAGGTAGACCTTCCCGCCGGCGGCCAGGAACTCCGCACTCTTTTCGCGCATCCCGCTGTAGGCCTCGGCGATGGCCGCCTGCGAATCCGCTGAACCAAACTCATCCCGGATGTCCTGGCTGATCTTCATGGAGCAGAACTTCGGCCCGCACATGGAGCAGAAGTGGGCGGTTTTGGCAGGTTCGGCCGGCAGCGTCTCGTCATGGAAGGCCTCCGCCGTCACCGGGTCGAGGGACAGCGCGAACTGGTCGCGCCAGCGGAATTCAAAACGGGCCTTGGACAGGGCATCATCACGTTCGTGCGCACCCGGGTGGCCCTTGGCGAGGTCTGCTGCGTGGGCGGCGATCTTGTAGGTGATCACCCCGGTCTTCACGTCATCCTTGTTCGGGAGGCCAAGGTGTTCCTTAGGCGTGACGTAGCAAAGCATCGCGGTGCCGTACCGGGCGATTTCGGTGGCGCCGATGGCGGACGTGATGTGGTCATAGCCCGGGGCAATGTCCGTGACCAGCGGCCCCAGCGTGTAGAACGGGGCGCCCTTGCAGAGTTCCTGCTGGCGTTCCACATTCTCGCGCACCAGGTGGAACGGGACGTGCCCGGGACCCTCCACCATGACCTGCACATCGAATTCCCAGGCCCGCTGCGTGAGTTCAGCCAGGGTGTCCAGCTCGGCGAACTGGGCGGCGTCGTTGGCGTCCGCTGTCGCACCCGGGCGCAGCCCGTCGCCGAGGGAGAACGCGACGTCGTATTTGGCGAAGATCCCGCACAGCTCGTCGAAGTGCGTGTAGAGGAAGTTCTCCTGGTGGTGGGCCAGGCACCAGCCGGCCATGATAGCCCCGCCGCGGGAGACGATGCCGGTGACGCGGTCGGCCGTCAGCGGCACGTACCGGAGCAGCACACCGGCGTGGATGGTCATGTAGTCCACGCCCTGCTCGCACTGCTCAATCACGGTGTCCCGGAAGATTTCCCACGTCAGCTTGTTGGCCTCGCCATTGACCTTCTCCAAAGCCTGGTAGATGGGCACAGTGCCGATGGGCACGGGGGAGTTGCGGATGAGCCATTCCCGGGTGGTGTGGATGTCATCGCCGGTGGAGAGATCCATCACCGTGTCCGCACCCCACTGGGTGGCCCACTGGAGCTTGTCCACCTCCTCGGCAATGGAACTGGTCACTGCGGAGTTGCCGATGTTCGCGTTGATCTTCACCAGGAAGGCTTTGCCGATGATCATCGGTTCAGATTCCGGGTGGTTGATGTTGTTCGGGATGATGGCGCGTCCGGCAGCCACTTCGCTGCGGACCAGTTCCACGTCGCAGTTTTCGCGGAGGGCCACAAACTGCATCTCGGGGGTGATGACACCCTGCCTCGCGTAATGCATCTGGGTGACGGTCCGGCCGTCGACGGCGCGGCGTGGCACCGGCTGTGCTCCCTTCCACTCCGCAGAGGCGGCACCGCGGCGCACGGCTGACTTGCCGTCGTCGAGCAGGTTCCTTTCGCGGCCGCCGTACGGCTCGGTGTCCCCGCGGGCCTCGATCCACGCCGAGCGGAACGGGTTCAGGCCCACCACCGGGTCGCTGCCCGGACCGGCCGTGCGGTAGGTCCGGAAAGGCCCGTTTGGCTCGCCGTTGGGCGACGGCTCCAGCGCAATCTCGGTCACGGGAACCCTGATCCCGGTGGCCTCATCGCTGATAAACGCCAGCGAATGGGACTTGAGGGACTGCGTTTCAGGGGCAGCGGCTTCATTTTGGACAGGGATAAGCTGTTTTTCTTGTGTATTCAATGAATACTCACTTCCTTCGCCGGCATTACCCGGACAGGTTCAACGGTCGCAGGCTGCGTCAGCCCGATCTCAGCCCCTGCAAGGGCTCCCGTGTGGTCAAGTCGAAGCTACCACAGGCCGTCACTGGTCCGGTGACACCAATCACGGAGAAGCGGGCGCAAGCTCACACATTCACCCCTTGAAGTAAATTGAAGCTTCAAGTAAATTGGAGTCATAGCCGCCTTCGATCTCCGAAGGCCAACGGACCGGGAGTGTTCAATGCCTGCAGAAGCCACCAGCCAGGATCTCCTTCCTGCCGATCTCACCATGGGCACCGTGATGCTCAAGGTAGGCGACATGAAGCTGATGACCGATTACTACCAGCGCGCGCTGGGCCTGGAGGTTGTCGCCGAACAGGACGGTGGAATCTACCTTGGCCGGCTCCGGCGCCCCCTGGTCCACCTTGCCGCCGCCCCGTCGTTGAACCTGCCCGGCAGGGGAGAGGCCGGACTGTTCCACACCGCGCTGCTCTTCGACGACCAGACGTCGCTTGCCGCCACGGTGGTCACCGCCGCCCAGTATGAGCCCCGGCTCTTCACGGGCAGCGCAGACCACCTCGTCAGCGAGGCGTTCTACTTCAACGACCCCGAAGGCAATGGCATTGAACTCTATTGGGACAGGCCCCGCGAAAACTGGTCCTGGGACGGCGACGACGTAGTGATGGACACCCTCGCCCTGCCGCCACAGCGCTATCTTGAGCAGCACCTGACGCAGGAATCCGTGGAGGGCCAGCACCGCGCTGAAGCCGGCGTAGGCCACGTCCACCTGCAGGTGGGCGATGTCGAGTCGGCGCACGAATTCTACGTGGGCACGCTGGGCTTCGAAAAGACCGCAGGCTGGCACGGGCAGGCGCTGTTCGTCTCCGCGGGAGGCTACCACCACCACATGGCCATGAATGTCTGGAACAGCCGCGGCGCGGGTCCCCGCAAGGACACCTTGGGACTTGGTGAAGTACTGATCGAGGTCCCGTCCGGGGACGACGTCGGAGGGCTGGCCGACCGCCTGAAGGTCGCCGGCGTGCCCTCGCATCACACGGGTGCGGAACTTCGTTTCGAGGATCCGTGGCGCAACAAGATCCGGGTTGCCGTCCGCTGAGCCGCACGGCCAAAAGCGTGGGCGGCCATGTACTAGGCTGATTCTGAACGGCCGGGGCGGCACCTTTCGCCGCCCTTCCGGGCCGTACCGTCGACGGAATGAGGGCTGTCCCATGGGCTTCACTGAAATCTTTGTTGCAACCCACGATGCCGCGCTGAAGCGGGCCGGTGTCCTTGACGCCGGGGGCTCCCCGGCGGGCCCTGCCTTGCGGATTCCCGGAATCAGCGATTTCGAAATCGAACAGCTCGGCGACCTTGCCGGTGCTGCGGTGCATGCCGGTGGCGCCGACTATGAACTGGCCATGGTTGACGTGGCCAGTGATTCACTCCTCGGAGTTCCGCCCGCCATGGTGCGTGCGCTGGCGGATCTGCTCAGCTACGAGACTGAGGGTGAAGGCAATGTCCTGGACGACGTCGCTGAAAGGTGGGCGGCCCAGGACGACATGCCGTTCGGCACGGCCGACGCCCGGACGTATGTCCAGCGGTTCGCTGAGCTGGCCAATTCGATCGACGACGCCGCGCGTACCGGGGTGTATGTCTGGTCGTCCTAGGCCCGCCGGGTGCGTCCGTCTGCCCCGTCCGCACGTGTCAAGTCGAAATCCGGACGCTGATCTGGCACAATAAACAGGTACTCGATCTGCGTGGCCCCTCTCTCCGCGTCCGGATCCTGTCCTTCGAACCCTCAAGTATGGCCCGCCCCACGGGTGCAGAACGTCGGTT
>DASSIA010000164.1:0-2561 GCA_035692345.1 Arthrobacter sp.
GCGGAGCAGGGTATCGTGCACGTCGTTGGTCCGCAGCTTGGCCTGACCCAGCCGGGCATGACCGTCGTCTGCGGTGACTCGCACACGTCAACGCACGGCGCGTTCGGTGCCCTGGCCATGGGCATCGGGACGTCCGAGGTGGAGCACGTCATGGCCACCCAGACGCTGTCCCTGAAGCCGTTCAAGACCATGGCCATCAACGTCGAAGGCACCCTGCGCCCGGGCGTCACCGCCAAGGACATCATCCTGGCGGTGATTGCCAAGATCGGCACCGGCGGCGGCCAGGGCTACGTCCTGGAATACCGCGGCTCCGCCATCCGGGCGCTGTCCATGGAAGCCCGCATGACCATCTGCAATATGTCCATCGAAGCCGGTGCCCGCGCCGGCCTGGTGGCCCCGGACCAAACCACGTACGACTACATGGATGGCCGCCCGCACGCGCCGCAGGGCGCGGACTGGGATGCCGCCGTCGAGTACTGGAACACGCTGCGTACCGACGACGACGCGACGTTCGACGTCGAGGTGGACCTGGATGCCGACACGCTCGAGCCGTTTGTCACCTGGGGCACCAACCCGGGCCAGGGCGTTTCGCTCTCCGCCAAGGTGCCGTCCCCGGAGGACTTCGGCGACGAAAACGCCAAGGCAGCCGCCGAACGTGCCCTGCAGTACATGGGCCTGACCGCCGGTACGCCCATGAAGGAAATCCGGGTGGACACTGTCTTCCTCGGTTCCTGCACCAACTCGCGCATGGAGGACCTCCGGGCCGCGGCGGATGTCATCCGCGGGCGCCAAAAGGACCCCAATATCCGGATGCTGGTGGTTCCCGGTTCGGCCCGCGTGCGGCTGGAAGCTGAGGCCGAAGGCCTGGACAAGGTCTTTAAGGACTTCGGCGCCGAGTGGCGCTTCGCCGGCTGCTCCATGTGCCTGGGCATGAACCCGGACCAGTTGGAGGTGGGGGAGCGTTGCGCCTCAACCTCAAACCGCAACTTCGAAGGCCGGCAGGGCAAGGGCGGCCGCACCCACCTGGTATCTCCCGTCGTGGCAGCCGCTACCGCTATCCGGGGCACCCTCAGCTCGCCGTCGGACCTTGACCCTGACCCGGTGGTTGAACCTGTCAGCCCGGTGGTTGAGCCCGTCGAAACCTCGTCCGCAACTGAAGCAGCATAGGAGACCGCCATGGAAAAGTTCACCACCCACACCGGCATCGGCGTCCCGCTGCGCCAGAGCAACGTTGACACGGACCAGATCATCCCGGCGGTCTACCTCAAGCGGATCACCCGGACCGGCTTCGAGGACGCACTGTTCTCCGCTTGGCGCAAGGACCCGTCCTTCATCCTGAATCAGGCGCCGTTCAACGCCGGTTCCGTGCTGGTGGCCGGTCCGGACTTTGGTACCGGGTCGTCCCGCGAGCACGCCGTCTGGGCCCTGAAGGACTACGGCTTCAAGACCGTCCTGTCGTCCCGTTTCGCCGATATCTTCCGCGGCAACTCCGGCAAGCAGGGGCTGCTCGCCGCCGAGCTTGCGCAGGACGACATCGAGCTGATCTGGAAAGAGCTTGAGAACGCGCCGGGCACCGAAGTCACCGTGGACCTCGTGTCCAAGACGGCCACCTGCGGCAACATCGTGGCGCCTTTCGAGATCGACGATTACACCCGCTGGCGCCTCCTGGAAGGCCTGGACGACATCGGCCTGACCCTCCAGCACGAAGAGGACATCACCGCCTACGAGGCGACCCGGCCTGCCTTCAAACCCACGACGCTCCCGGCCCGCCTTTCCTAAGCACCGCAGGGCAACGCGGGGTCACTTAACGCCCGATGACATCGAAAGATCGGGCATGGAGTGACCCCGCGTTGCGTCTCATGCAGCCGGTGTGGCGATGGAACCAAGCGCCGTGCCGGGCACGCCGTATTTCGGTTCGGTAACGCAACCTCCTATGCTTAGCTGGAGCCTTTGCAAGGATTTTGGGGCGAGCAATCGTAAGGAAACCGGTATATGAGTAGTGTTCTGACAATCCGCGGCGGAGTCCCGCTTACTGGCCGCGTCAGCGTCCGGGGGGCCAAAAACCTTGTTCCCAAGGCAATGGTGGCAGCATTGCTGGGCAACGAACCGTCGGTGTTGCGGAACGTTCCGGAGATCAAGGATGTGGAGGTTGTCACCTCGCTCCTGCAGCTGCACGGAGTAACCGTGGTCAAGGATCCCGTCAGCGGTGACCTCACCCTGGATCCGAAGGGGGCCAAGACTGCCCCGAGCACCGCGATCGATGCCCACGCCGGCGATTCGCGGATCCCCATCCTGCTTTGCGGACCCCTGATCCACGCAATCGGTGAGGCCTTCATTCCGGACCTCGGCGGCTGCAAGATCGGTGACCGGCCCATTGACTACCACCTCAACGTGCTCCGCCAGTTCGGTGCCGTCGTGGAAAAGCGGCCGGGCGGCATCCACATCTCGGCCCCCAAGGGCCTCCACGGCGCCAAGATCAATCTGCCCTATCCCTCGGTGGGTGCCACGGAGCAGGTGCTTCTCAGCGCCACGCGCGCCGAAGGGATCACCGAGCTTTCCGG
>DASSIA010000165.1:0-5417 GCA_035692345.1 Arthrobacter sp.
GCAACCCGGGGGTCGAAGCTGCGGAGCATGCGCACCTTGTTCATTGACTCCGCGTCCGGCGCCGCGTCGCGGAGCCAGGCGTAGTGGTCGATGTCCAGGGCCAGGATCAGGTCGCGCTCGCTGAACCAGGGCGCCTGCCACTCGCGGGCAACATGATGCCCGGAGCTCAGCCGGGTGACCGCCAGCCGGCGGGCAGCGCGCGGATCGATGGGCCGTCCGGCCTCATAACCGGTAGTTCCCGCCGAATCCACACTCACGTCAGAGCCCAGGCCTTCAGCTTGGAAGGCCGCAGTCAGCATCATCTCCGCCATCGGCGACCGGCAGATATTGCCCGTGCACACAGTGATGATCCGGTATGGGCTCGACGATGAGTTCATGGAGCTAAGCATGCGGGATCGGGGGCGTTCTTGGCTAGCCGCGATTCACGTGATGTGACAGATTCGTAAAGAATTTACATAATCAGTCAAAACGGTGGGCAACGCGGGGTCACTTAACGCCCTTCCGGGGTCCCCGAATGGGCGTTAAGTGACCCCGCGTTGCTTTCGGCGAGCGGGCGGCGGCCCCACGGCGGTGCCGGACGGTGCGCAGCCTACGAGGATCAGGCAGGTGCGGCGGCAGGCTTAGTGGATCAGCGCAAGAAGTATGCCCACCGCAACGAAGAGCACTCCGAAGATCCGGCTGAGGATCTTCTGGCCCCGGGCGTTGTGCGTGAAGCGTCGGAAGGACTTCGCGGCCAGGGCGAAGAAGAACCACATGACCAGGATGTCGATCGCCACCACGGTGGCCGTAAGCACCACATATTGCGACAGGAGCGGCTGCTCGGGCCGGATGAACTGGGGCATAAAGGCGAGGAAAAAGACGATGGCTTTGGGATTCAGGAGGTTGACCCAGAGGCCCCGCCGGAACATCGACCAGGCGGGCTCGTTACGGAGGGCGGCAGCCTGCTCCTGGTCCAGATCCGGTTTGCTCAGGAACTGGCGGATGCCCAGGTAGACCAAGTATGCGGCTCCGGCGTAACGGATCACGTTGAAGGCCAGCGGAGAACTTGCCACCAGCACGCCAACCCCCAACGCGACGATCACCACGTGGACAATCAGGGCGGCCTGCTGGCCCAGGATCCCCCAGATGGAGCGCCGGAAGCCGGATGTCAGGGAGTTGCTCATGGTGTTGATGGCACCGGCGCCCGGCGTGAAACTGATCAGGACGCCGGCGCCCGCAAGGGCGAGCCAAAGGGAGAATTGCACCTGCCAAGTTTAGTGGCCCTTCACCACAGCGTGGACACGGGTTCAAATGCCTGAAGGTCCTGATCCGCCGTCACGAGCGTGAGTCCTTCCACCAATGCTTGCGCAGCCAGGATCCGGTCAAAGGGGTCTTTGTGTTCCCAGCCCAACTGGCCGGCGGCCAAAGCGTGCGGGGCGGAGAGGGGGAGTTCGGACGCATAAAGGTGCGCTACCTGGCGCCCGAAGCTGGCAACTATCGCCGCCCCTGACGGCAGCTTGCCCTGGCGGTGCTTGTAGGAAAGTTCGTAAGCGGTTATCGGCGAGACGTACACCGAATTCTCCAGCGTGGTGATGGCGTTCCGGGCCTTGGTGGACAGTTTCCTGGGTTCCGCAAGCGCCCATAGGAAAACGTTGGTGTCCAGGAGCAGGCGCTTCAACGTCCGGTTCCTGCCACTTCACCCATTTCCTCGTCGGTCCAGGGGTCGTAGAACTCATCCGGGATCTGGAGGGGTGCCAGGAAGCCCAGCTCGCGTTTGTGTGGGCGTTCGATCTTCACCAGCCGGGCGACCGGGCGTCCGGCTTTGGCGATGACCACATCCTCGCCGTTGTCAACAAGGTTCAGCAGCTCGGACAAGCGGGTTTTTGCCTCTTGCACGTTGTATTGCCCCATGTTGACCAAGTCTAGTTGGTCAACCTCAGCGGTGTAAGGCTCTGCCCAGTATTCGTTGTCTCCGTAGTAGCTCATGCTCTGACGGTATTTCCGCCAGGCCGTGGCGGCTAGGCGCTGCCGGGCCTATGTGGAAACCCTGACTATGTGGACATCACGCGCGGGCGATGATCTCGCCGTTCGGGATCAGGAACCAGCCGTCATCGGTGGACCCCCAACGGTGCCAGCCTGCCGAAATCCGGGCCAGGTCTGCTGGATTGGCGAAGCCGTACTCCAGTGCCTGCTCTCCGAAGGCCGAGTGAAGCACGCGTTCGCCCCAGACCCGGGCCTGCCACCTCCGCTGCTGCCCGGTGGCGTACAGCCAGTTGCTGCTGCTGGGCGCCACGTCGGCGAACCCCGCGGACTGGGCCCAGGACACCAGGCGCCGCCCGGCGTCGGGTTCGGCACCGTTGCGGCGGGCGACCTGCTGGTAAAGCTCCATCCATTCGTCCAGTTCAGGGATGGCCGGGTACCAGCTCATGCCGTGGAAATCGGCCTCGCGCACCGCCACAATGCCACCCGGCTTGGCAACGCGGCGCATCTCCCGCAGCGCCTCAACCGGGTCTGTGAGGTGCTGCAGCACCTGATGGGCGTGGACAACATCGAACATGCCGTCCGCGAAGTCCAGGTCATAAATATTGCCGGCCAGGAACTGAACATTCTCCACGCCCCGCTCAGCGGCGAGTGCGGTGGCCTGGGCGATGATCTCCGGGGACCGGTCCAGGCCCGTAACTTTCCCCGGCGCAACCAGCCCGGCGAAATCGCAGGTGATGCTCCCGGGCCCGCAGCCGACGTCGAGCACTGATACGCCGGGGGTGAGGTGCGGCAAAACGAAGGCCGCTGAATTCTCGGCGGTCCTGGCAGCATGGGCCCGGACCACTGATTCGTGGTGGCCGTGCGTGTAGATGTCGTCCTCAGGCTGCTGCGCACTCATAACCAAACGCTACCGCCGATTGCCCGCTGCCGGTGGAACGTCGCCGGAGGCTTCCTGGCGGGCCTCGACCGTGGCCTCCACCATGGCCGTCATAAAGCGGGTGACCAGTTCCAGTTCGGCGGTGGAGAATCCGGCCATGGCGGTGCCCATGTGCCGGGAAAGCGGCATGAACATGGCGCTGCCGTCCTTGGCGGCCTTTGGAGTCATCCGCAACTGGACCTGGCGCCGGTCCGGGCCGAGCCGCTCCCGGACCAGGTGCCCGGAACCGTCCAGCCGGTCAATCAGGGCGGTGGTGGCCGGAGAACTGAGGTTGAGTTCCTTGCGCAGAATGCCCGGTGTGACCACCTGGCCTTTGGCGGCGTGCCGCATGATCACCGCGAGCGCATTGAGGTCGGTGCGGTGCATGTCGTTGCGGCCGCCGGCGGTGTCAACGTAGCGGTTGGCCTCGAGGGTGAACTCCTGCAGTAGCCGGACCAGGGCCAGGGGCGGGGCGTCCGGCGGCCGTTCGGGTCTGTCCTCCGTGATGGTCCACCTCTTCCGGCCGGTTCTTCTGCACCGGTTTATGCCCGGTGTCCTGACGGATATTACTGCACTGCCGGCCCGCCCCGGCTTGAGCCGGGAAGAAAACTTCAGCTGACCTATTTATCTCCATGGCAGAGATACTCTAGTATCGAACCAAGTATACGCGCGACACCATCAGCTACGGAGGAACCATGAATCCCGGCCCTAAGTCCAGCACTCCGTTCTGGCTCCGCTGGCTCATCCCTGTTGTGCTGGTCCTCGCGTGGCTGGCACTTGCCGGTGTGGGCGGCCCCACGTTCGGACGGCTCAGTGAGGTCTCCTCGAATGACCAGGCGTCCTTCCTTCCGGCCAGCGCCGAGGCCACCGCCGCACAGGCATGGCAGGCGAAATTCCGCGATTCGAACCGGGTCCCGGCGGTCATCGTCATCGAAAGCAACAACGCCATCAGCCCCGCGGAGCTTGGCGAACTCGCATCCCTAAAGGCCGGGTTGGAGCGTGTGGAGCCCGGCAGCGCCGTCGTCGGCCCTATCCCGTCCAAGGACGGGAAAGCCGTCCAGTTCATCGTGCCGCTTCTGTCCTCGGGGGAGCTGAAGGGCTCGGTCAGTGAATTGCGGAGCTTCCTGGCGGAGTCCGTCCCGGCGGGCATGCAGACCTTTGTGACCGGACCTGCAGGCCTGACAGCTGATCTGGTGAGCGCCTTCGCCGGCATTGACGGCATCCTGCTCCTGGTGGCGCTCGGCGCGGTCTTCCTGATCCTGCTGATCGTTTACCGCTCCTTGCTGCTGCCAATCGCGGTGTTGCTCACCTCAGTCTTTGCTTTGTGTGCCGCCATTGTGCTGGTGTTCGGGATGGCAAAGCTCGGCTGGATCCAGCTCAGCGGCCAGAGCCAGGGAATCCTTTCCATTCTGGTGATCGGCGCGGCTACGGACTACGCCCTGCTGTACGTGGCGCGGTTCCGCGAAGCCCTGACGCACACGCGCAACCGGACCGCGGCCGTGCTGACGGCGTGGAAAGCCTCGTTCGAACCGATCCTGGCCTCCGGCGCCACCGTGGTCATCGCCCTGCTCTGCCTGCTGTTTTCGGACCTGAACTCCAACCGGGCGCTGGGCCCCGTGGCCGCTGCCGGTATCATCTGCTCGCTCTTCGCCGCGCTGACGCTGTTGCCTGCACTGATGGCGCTCCTGGGCAGGGCCGCTTTCTGGCCGTTCCGCCCCCGGCTGGTTCCGGCAGCTGACCGGGAGCCGGATTTTGTCACCGGCCTGGAGGGGCAGAAGGGCATCTGGCGGGCTGCCGGTTCGCTGGTCTCACGTCGCCCGCGGACAGTATGGGTCGCCTCCTTCCTCCTGCTCCTCATAGCGTCGGCCGGGGTCCTGCAGCTAAAGGCGAACGGCGTGCCGCAGACAGACGTCATCCTCACCGCGTCCAATGCGGTGGACGGCCAGGACGCGCTGGCGCGGCATTTCGACGCCGGCAGCGGCAGCCCCGCCGTCGTGATTGCGGACGAAAGCAAAGCCGATCAAGTGCTGGAGAAGGTCAAAGCGGCCGACGGCGTGGGAGACGCCTACCTCCTGGCCGAAGGCGGGGTGCCGATCACCGGCGCCCCGGGGACTCCCGGCGCCCCGGACGTCCGCGACGGCAAGGTGCTGATCAACGCCACCCTCAACCACGCCGCGGACACGGTCGAGGCGGAGGACACCGTCAAGGCGCTGCGCCAGAGCGTAAAAACGGTCGACGCCGGCGCGCTGGTGGGCGGCGTGACGGCCACGGCCCTGGACACCAACACCACCGCGCAGCACGATCTGGTGATCATCATCCCCATCGTCCTGGCTGTTATTCTGCTCATCCTGATGCTGCTGCTTCGCTCCGTGGTGGCGCCGGTCCTGCTGGTCCTTTCAGTGGTGCTCTCCTATGGTGCATCCATGGGCGTCTCGGCACTGGTCTTCAACCACATCCTGGGCTTCCCGGGCGCCGACGCCACCGTGCCGCTGTTCGGGTTTGTGTTCCTTGTTGCCCTGGGAGTGGACTACAACATCTT
>DASSIA010000166.1:0-14412 GCA_035692345.1 Arthrobacter sp.
TCAATTCAAGGATGGCAAGGAAGCCTGTGTTTTCAGCCGACCAAGCACCGCTGTACGAGATTAAGGCCAACCTTTTCAAGGGACTGGCCCACCCGGCCCGGATCAGAGTCCTCGAATTGCTGGCGGCAGCACCCGGCACCACGGCGCCCGTGAGTTATCTCCTGGCGGAAACGGGGCTGGAAGCTTCCCACCTTTCACAGCACCTGGCCACGCTGCGCAAACACAGGGTGGTCACGTCCTCCCGGACCGCCAACTCAGTGAACTACAGCCTGGCGCATCCGCTCATTGCGGAACTCCTGGCCATTGCCCGCACCTTCCTGCTGGACAGCCTGGCCGAGTCGCGCGAACAGCTGCAGTTGGCCCGGCAGCTGCCAGGCGTTGGCGCAGCGGGCACGCCGGCCGAAAGGCCGTCGCCCAAGGACGCGCCGACGGAGTACGCATCGTGAATATGTCCATTTTCCGCCGGTTCCTGCCGTCGTGGGCCGACTACTCCGCACTGGGATCATCGTGGAAAGGCGACCTGCTGGCCGGCGTCACCGTGGGCATTGTCGCGCTTCCGCTGGCCTTGGCGTTCGGCGTCAGTTCCGGGGTCGGCGCCGAGGCCGGCCTGATCACCGCTGTGGTGGCAGGTCTGGTGGCCGCCGTGATGGGCGGGTCCAACGTGCAGGTTTCCGGACCGACCGGCGCCATGGTGGTGGTCCTGGCCCCCATTGTGGCCACCCACGGTGCGGGCAGCGTGGCCGTTGTGTCTGTCATGGCCGGAATCATGGTCTGCGTCCTGGGGCTCAGCCGCATGGGCCGTGCGGTCTCGCTCATCCCCTGGCCGGTGGTTGAGGGGTTCACGCTCGGCATCGCCGCCATCATCTTCCTGCAGCAGGTTCCCCTGGCCACGGGCACGGCCGCCATACCGGGCCACAACACGCTTCTGGCCGCCGTCGAAGCCGTCGTAGCTGCCCGCAGCCCGGCCGCCCTGCAGACACTGGCCGTGGTCACTGTGGTGGCCGGGATCATGCTGGCCGTTCCGCGGCTGCACCGGGCACTCCCGGCGAGCCTGATCGCCGTCGTCGTGGCTACGTTCGCCACCGAGCTGCTGGGCCTGGATATCCCCCGCATCGGCAGCCTGCCGCATTCCCTTCCGGCGCCCGGCTTGCCGTCTCTTGATCCGGCCTCCCTCGGAAGCCTCCTCATGCCTGCCGTGGCCGTGGCCGCACTGGCTGCCATCGAGTCCTTGTTGTCCGCCCGCGTTGCCACCGGCCTGAAGGGGCCGGACGGCAGGCCCTCCGGTCCCTACAGCCCGGACCGCGAGCTCACGGGGCAGGGCCTGGCTTCCATCGCCGCCGGGTTTTTCGGGGGCATGCCTGCTACGGGCGCAATCGCCCGCACAGCCGTCAATGTCCGTTCCGGTGCCCGGACCCGGCTGTCGGCCATCGTCCACGCGTTCGTGCTGCTGGCCATCATCTACCTCGCTGCAGGCCTGGTGGGGCGGATACCGCTGGCGGCTTTGGGCGGGATCCTCATGGTCACGGCGGCGCGGATGGTGTCGACGCGAACAATGTCAGCAATCCTGCGCTCCACCCGTTCAGATGCTGCCGTGTTCGTCATCACAGCCATCATCACGGTCACCTTCGACCTGATCGTTGCCATTCAGATCGGACTCGCTGCGGCCGCAGTATTGACACTTCGCAAGGTGGCGTCCCTGACGGGGGTGCGGCGCGAGGAAATCCAGGGACCGCCTGTGGACGGCGATCAGCACATTGCGGTGTTCACCCTGGACGGCGCCATGTTCTTCGGAGCAGCGGAGCGCGTTCTGCAGGAGATCAGCCAGGTCCGGGACATCGAGGTGGCAATCATCAGGTTGTCCCAGCTCAGAATGCTGGATGCTACCGGGGCGCACGCGTTGGTGGATGTTGTCTCAGCCCTGGAGCTGCGCGGCATCACGGTGCTGATCAAGGGCGTCCAGGCCGAACACCTGTCCCTGGTCACCAACGTCGGGGTCATCAGGTCACTCCGGCACCATAAGCATCTGTTCGCCGAACTGGAGCCAGCCGTTGAACACGCCCGGAGCCACGTGCGCAGAAACGAAGAGGCCAGGAAAACGGCGACGTAACGGTGCGCTGCGGCCCGGCTGGAGGAGGCTACTTTTTGTAGCCCTTCCGGATCTGCTGCCCGCGGTACACGAGGCCCACCACGTGCAGTACGAGGCCCGCTCCGATCACGGCGAGCGAGGCCATGGCAAGGCCCTGGTTCTGGGAGGTGTTCGCCACGATGGTAAGGATGATCCCGACGGCGATGAGCCCCATGGCGCTGAATACCAGCGTTTTGTAGGTGGTGGACGCAGTGGCCCAGAATTCGTTCAGCACGTTGCCAGTCTACTGGTGCGTTGCGGCACTGCTTGTAGAAGAGCCGTGCAGGGTCAGACTGCCGGCGGCCCGGCCCCGGGCCGCCGGTGAGAGTCCTACAGCGCCGGCTGCACGCCGAAGGCCACCGCGAGCTTGATGATCTTTTCGGCGCGGCCCAGGCGGGGCAGGTCCGAGCCGTCGCGGATGACGCGTCCGTTGGCTTCGAAGTCGGACATAAAGTCCGTTGCCCAGGCGACGTCCGACGGAGTGGGGCTGATGACCTCGTTGATGACGTGCGTCTGGTCGATGGCCAGGCACAGTTTGCCGGTCATCCCCATCATCACGGTGATCCCGGTCTGCTCGCGCAGGATGGGGTGGTTGGTGCCGACGGTGGGGCCGTCGATGGGGCCCGGGAGATTACCCACACGGCTGGCGACCACCAGCTTGGCGCGCGGGTAGGCCATGGCCTCCGGGGTAGCCGCCATGCCGGTGTCGCGGCGGAAGTCGCCGGAACCGAAGGCGAGGCGGAACGCGCCCTGCGCCCTGGCGATGTTGTTCGCTTCCTCGATGCCGAGGGCCGATTCCACCAGCGGGATGACCGGCGTCTTGCCGTCCATCCGGTGGAAGCTTTCGGTTACCTGGTCAGCTGATTCGGTTTTGGCGAGCATCACGCCGAGCAGTCCCGGGGTGCCGCGCAGTCCGGCGAGGTCATCGGCCCAGAACGGGCTTGTGGCATCGTTGATGCGCACCCACGCCTGGCCGCCGCTGGTAAGCCAGTCAACGACGTGGCCACGGGCCTGGTCCTTCTGCGACGGGTCCACGGCGTCTTCGATATCCAGGATGATCGAGTCAGCGCGCGAAACAGCCGACTGATCAAACAGTTCGGTTTTCATGGCATTGACCAGAAGCCACGAACGGGCGATTTCTGCCGGGATATTGCGTTCGGGCCGTTTGGTCTCAGTGGCGGTGGGTGACGTCATGCTTCTACCGTATCCGCCCGGGCCCTGCGAGCGCTAAGCGATGGCGCCGGACGTGCTGAACAATACAGATGCGACCGGCTCAGTTCCCTGTGAGTTCCGCGTACAGCTTCCGGACGCGGGTGTTGATGTCGTCGCGGACGAGGCGCATGCGTTCGGTGCCTTCGATACCCCGGGTGGAAGGTTCGTCGGTTTCCCAGGTTTCGAAGCGCGTGCCTTCGCGGGGTTCGAGTTTTGCTTCGGTGCCCAGGACGATGACGACGTCGACGGCGTCAAGCACCTCGTCAGTGACGGGCTTTGGGTGTTCCCCCGTGATGTCGATGCCGAGTTCGTTCAGGGATTCCACGGCCTCATTGTTCAGGCAACTCCCCGGTGTGGTGCCCGCCGAGTAAACGGTGACGTCGTCCCCGGCGAGGTCACGCATAAGACCGGCCGCAAGTTGGGACTTACCGCCGTTCTTGCTGCAGACGAACAGGATGCGGGGAGCCTTGGTGCTTTCGGTCATGAGTTGGTGACTTCTTTCTGTTCTGCGGAGCGGCCGTGGGCCAGCCCCGTGGGGAATCCGACGAGGACCGGTTCCGGTGCGGTGGAGCATGCCCCGGTTTCGGGCAATTCCAGGTGGACAGTGTCCGCCGCGGCCTGGTCGCCCGCGAGGGCCGCGGCGACGGACCTGACCTGTTCGTAGCCAGTGGCCAGCAGGAAGGTCGGGGCACGTCCATAGGACTTCATGCCGACAAGGTAGAAGTCCTTTTCCGGGTGGGCGAGCAGCCTGGCCCCGTGCGGCTGGACCGTGCCGCAGGAGTGGAATTCGGGGTCGATCAGCGGGCCCAACCCGACGGGTGCTTCGACGGCGGGGTCAAGATCGAGCCGGAGCTCGCGCAGGATGCCCAGGTCCGGCCGGAAGCCCGTGCAGGGGACGATGACGTCGGTCTCCAGGGTCCGGCCGTCGACGGTTCCCGCGGTAATGCCGGAATCCAAGGCTTTGAGGGAAGCGATGCCGAAGCCGGTGTGCAGTTCGATGGTTCCGGCCTCAACGAGTCTGCGGAGCCGGGATCCGAGTTGGCCGCGGGCCGGCAGGCCGTCGGCGCCTCCGCCGCCGTAGACCTTTTCAGCGGACGCCCCGCGCACGGCCCACAGGATGGTGGTCCCGGGCTCTTCCTTAGCCAGGTCGGCGAGGTTGATCAGGGTGTTCGCCGCCGAGTGCCCTGCCCCGACGACCAGGACGCGGCGGCCCGCGAACGAGGCACGGTCCCGTCCGCTGACATCGGGGAGGGGCGACGAAATCCGGTCCCTGGCGGCATCTTCGCCGATGGCCGGCAGGCCGGAGGTTCCGAGCGGATTGCGGGTGGACCAGGTGCCGGACGCGTCGATGACCGCAGCAACCGTGTGGTCGCGGACCTCGCCGCCGTCGTGTTCGACCCGGATGGTGAATGGAGTGGTGTCGCGGTTGCGACTGTGGGTTTTGTCCATACCCTGGCGTGTCACTGCCAGGACCCGGGCGCCCGTCCGGAGCCGGGATCCGATCTCCGGGGTCGCGGCCAACGGGGCGAGATAGTTATCGATCAGTTCCCCGCCGTAGGGCAGGGCCGTCAGGCGAGGGGCTACCCAGCCGCTGGCTTCCAGCAAACGCACGGCCGCGGCGTCGAGGTTGAACCGCCACGGTGAGAACAACCGGATGTGGCGCCACTGCTCAATGGCCGCTCCCGCCGTCGGGCCGGCTTCAAATATCAGCGGCTCGAGGCCGCGTTCAAGAAGGTGGGCCGCGGCGGCGAGACCGATGGGGCCAGCGCCGATGACGGCGACGGGAAGGTTTTTCACGGAATCAGGGTGAGGGAGGAGATGAGGCCCTCGATGCGGGTCTTGATTTCGTCGCGGATGGGGCGGACAGCGTCCACGCCCTGGCCGGCCGGGTCCTCCAGGACCCAGTCTTCATAGCGCTTGCCGGGGAAGTACGGGCATTCGTCTCCGCAGCCCATGGTGATCACGACGTCGGATTCCTTGACGGCCTCGGTGGTGAGGACCTTGGGGATCTCCGCGGACATGTCGATGCCGAGTTCGGCCATGGCCTCGACGGCGGCCGGATTGACTTTGTCGGCAGGCTGGGAACCGGCGGAGCGGACTTCGATCCCGCCCTTGGAAAGGGAGGTGAGGAAGGCGGCGGCCATTTGCGAACGCCCGGCGTTGTGGACGCAGACGAACAGGACAGAGGGCTTCTTGGCAGTTTCGGTGCTCACGTGGTTTCTCCTGGAATCAGTTACTGGCGTCGGACGGGGGTCAGGCTGCGGTCAGGCGGGGTGCGAGGCCGTGGACCCGGTGGGTAATGTCAGCGAAGGCTCCCTCGAAGGCCTCGGCAGTGTTCAGCCGGAGCGGATCCGGAACGGACCAGTGGACATCTCCCACGCCGGCCAACTCCTCATGGGCGTTGTCGCAGACGGTCACCATAAAGTCCCCCTCCACCGCCACCTGGGCCAGCTTTCGCGGCGGCGCGTCCGCGAGGTCCAGGCCGTGACGGCGGGCGACGTCGACGGCTCCCCGCGCGATAGCGTCCGCTGGGTGCGTGCCGGCGGACAGCGACGGGATGTCACTGACCTGCCGCCAGAGAGCGGCGGCAAGCTGCGAGCGGGCACTGTTTCGCGTGCAGACAAACAACACTCGGCGGGCACTTTGCTCCTCGGCCGGCACCAGACCCTCGAATGCACCGGCAGCAAGGCTGACATAGCTGCGGCGCCTGTCCGCTTCAGAGCGGTGGCGGACTGCCAGCGCTGCACGTTCGAGCGTGCGCAGATGGTGGGCCAACAGATTCGACGGCATCTCCAGCTTCGCCTGCAGCTCCGTCGGGGAACAGTCCCCCAGAGTGAGCAGGTCAACGATGCGCAGCCGCGCCGGATCAGCGAGGGCCGCGTGCTTGGCTGCCCGTGCCCGGAAATCGTCAACTGCCTCAATGTTCATTGGCTCAATTTTGACTGAGTTAATTCTTTCGGTCAAGCTGATGGCATGACTTCACACCAACCGCCGCTTTGGCGCCGCGCCGTCGCTGAACTGCTGGGCACCAGCCTGCTCGTGGCCATTGTTGTCGGATCCGGGATCGCCGCACAGCAGCTCTCCCCCAATGACATCGGCCTGCAGTTGCTCCAGAACAGCATCGCCACGGCACTGGGCCTGACCGTGCTGATCCTGATGCTCGGGCCGGTCAGCGGGGCGCACTTCAATCCGGCGGTTTCCCTCGCCGACTGGATCCTGGGCCGGCGCAGCGGTACCGGGCTGACCCTGCCGGAGCTCGGCACCTATGTGGCTGCCCAAACCGTGGGTGCCATCAGTGGCAGCGTGCTCGCGAACGCCATGTTTGAGGTGGGAACCTCCATCTCTTCCAAGGAGCGTGCGACGCCGGGCCATCTGCTGGGCGAAGTCGTCGCCACCGCGGGACTCGTCCTGCTGATCTTCGCCCTCGCGGCAACCAAGCGGGCCGTGCTCGCCGCACCGGCCGTGGGGGCCTATATCGGAGCCGCCTACTGGTTCACGTCCTCGACGTCGTTCGCGAACCCCGCCGTGACAGTCGGCCGCATCTTCAGTGACACCTTCGCCGGCATTGCCCCGGGTTCCGTTCCCGGTTTCGTCCTGGCCCAGCTGATCGGCGCGGCCGCAGGACTTGGCCTCCTCCTCGTCCTTTTCCCCGCCGCCGGGTTTCGACAAGCTCAACCACCGGGAGTTTCGGCCCCGGTGATCGAGCCTGGCTTCGACCTGCTCGACCACCGGGAGTTTCGGCCCCGGTGATCGAGCCGGGTTTCGACAAGCTCAACCACCGGGAGCTTCGGCCCCGGTGATCGAGCCTGGCTTCGACCTGCTCGACCACCGGACGGACAAGCGTTAGGGCCGGGTTTCGACAAGCTCAACCACCGGACCACCGGTCAGGGGAGGTTGCTGCCCCGCGCCGCAATCCACAGCCCATACCAGTCGGCCCTGGACATGGCCTCCGCCACACGCCCCGCGTCCGCGCAGGCAGCGATTCTGGCCGGATTCACGGTCCCGATCACGGGCGCGATGCCGGCCGGATGCTTCATGAGCCACCCCAGGAGGACGGCCTCCCCCGTGGTGCCGTACTGACTGGCCAGCTCCCGAACCAGCGTGGCCGCGGCAGTCTCGGCCGCCGTCGGACTTTCCGGAGCTGCCCCGGTGTACAGCCCGCGGGCCAGCGCACCGTAGGCCTGCACGGTGACGCCGTTCCTGCCGCAGTATTCAAGGGTTCCGTGCGGGAAGCCGTAGTCCAGCGACTCCGGATGGTTCACCAGGACCTGGCTCTCCAGCCAGGCACGCTTGAGCAGGCTCATCTCCAGCTGGTTGGCCACCACGGGCACTTCCAGCCGGTCCTGCAGCGCCTCGATCTGGGCGCCGGACATGTTGGACACCCCAAGCGCCCGCACCTTGCCTTCGGCCAGCAGATGCCCGACGGCGGCCGCCACCTCCGCCAGGTCCGTGAGGGGATCCGGGCGGTGCAGCAGGAGAACATCCACATAGTCGGTCTGCAGCCTTTTCAGGCTGCCGTCCACCCGCTCGAGGATGGACTCCCGGCTGAGGTCATAGTGCGTGGCCAGCCCGCGTTCGTGCAGCCTGATGCCGCACTTGGTTTGCAGCCTGATGCGGTGGCGCAGGCCGGGCGTCGCGGCGAGGACTTCGCCGAACACCGCCTCGGACTTGCCGCTGCGGTAGATGTCCGCGTGATCGAACAGCGTGATGCCGGCGTCCAGCGCGGCCTCAACGGCGGCAGCGGCCTCGTCCACATGGTCAACGCCATGCGGTTCGTCGGTCCAGCTGCCGCCGAGGCCCATGCATCCGTAGATGAGTTCCTGCATCAGCGCAGCCAGGCTGCGCTGTTTGCCGGCAGGTTGCCCTCCTCCAACGGGGAGCTGCTCACCAGCACGGCACCTTCGGGAAGCCCGACGGCGGTGCCGCCGAAGTTCGCCACCACCTGCCAGCCGCCGGGGCGGCGGAAGCGCAGGACGTCGGGGTTACCGGTCTCAACCCACTCAAGGTCCTCCGCGCCCTGCAGTTCGCGGCGCAGCTTCAGGGCGGTCCGGTAGAGCTCCAGGGTGGACCCTTCCGTGCCGTCCTGCGCCTCAACGGCGTACCGGGTGAACCAGTCGGGCTGGGGCAGGTGCGCGCCGGCGTCGCCGAAGCCGAACGAGGTCCCCTCCACCTTCCACGGCAGCGGCACGCGGCAGCCGTCACGGCCGATCTGCACACCCCGGTCGCGGAAGAACGCGGGGTCCTGGCGGTCGGCGTCGGAAATTTCCGTGACCTCCTGCAGGCCCAGTTCCTCGCCTTGGTAGATGTACGCCGAACCCGGCAGCGCGAGCATCAGCAGCGTGGCGGCACGGGCACGCTTGAGTCCCAGTTCCACATCCAGTTCCCCGGCAGGCGCACCGGCGAGGAGCCAGGCCTTGCCGTCCTGGTTCCCGGCGTGCTTGCCGGTGCCCTGCGGGAGGCCGTAACGGGTGGCATGGCGGACCACGTCGTGGTTGGAGAAGACCCACGTGGACGACGCGCCCGTGGCCTTGGCTTCGGCCAGGTTCCGGGTGATGATTTCGCGGAATTCCGCGGCGTCGAAGTCTGCCTGGAGCAGGTCGAAGTTGAAGGCCTGGCCCAGTCCGGCGGGACTCGCGTAGCGGGCGCGGCGGGTGGCGTGGACCCACGCTTCGGCAACGGCCGTGCGCGGCGGGTTGTACTCGTTGAAGACCGCACGCCATTCTGCGTAGATCTCATGGACTTCGTCGCGGTCCCAGAACGGGTGGGAACCGTCCTCGAACCCGTCTTCCAGCTGGCCTTCCCGGGTCAGCTCCAGCTTGGAGAGCAGCGGCTCGGTGAGGTCCTTGGTGAGGGCGTGGGCCACATCCACCCTGAAGCCGTCCACACCGCGGTCGGACCAGAAGCGCAGGGTCTTGAGGAAGTCGTCGCGGACCTCGCGGCTGGCCCAGTTCAGGTCCGGCTGCTCCTTGGCGAAGATGTGCATGTACCACTGGCCCGGGGTGCCGTCAGGTTCGGTGATCCGCTCCCAGGCCGGGCCGCCGAAGACGGAGTCCCAGTCCGACGGCGGCAGCTCGCCGTTTGCGCCCTTTCCGTCACGGAAGATGTAGCGTTCGCGTGCCGCGGAGCCCTGAGGCGACGCGAGTGCCTCCCTGAACCATTCGTGCCGGTTCGAGGAGTGGTTGGGTACGATGTCGGCAATGAGCTTGATGCCGGCGGCGTGCAGGGCCTTGGCCATCTCGTCGAAGTCCGCCAGGCTGCCGAGCTTTGGATCCACGTCACGGTAGTCGTCCACGTCGTAGCCGCCGTCAGCCAGGGCTGACGGGTAGAACGGGCTGAGCCACACTGCGTCGATTCCCAGCGATTTAAGGTAGGGGACTTTGGCCGTAATGCCCCGGATGTCTCCCAGGCCGTCGGCGTTGGAATCGGAGAAACTGCGCGGATAGATCTGGTAAACAGCGGCTTGGCGCCACCAGTTCGGATCGCTCATGCGGTGGGAGTCGGACAGGGTTGCCAGCGTGGCGGTGTTGGACAAAGGAATCCTCAGGGGGTTTCGGGCCGGTCTGCTGATGAAGCGGGTACATTTAGATAGAATCTAAATATACTCACCGGATTCATTATCCGGCCCTGCTATCCGACAGGTCAAGGACCCATGAAAGAATCTGGCGCCGCCACTCCCCAGCTTCTCCGGCGCGTCAACGCGGACGCGGTCCTGGCATGCCTGCGCAGCACGGACCATGCCACGGGAACCGACCTCATGGCGTGGACTGGCCTCACCCGGGCGTCAGTGATCGCGGTCTGCGAGGACCTGATCCGGCGGGGCTGGATCGCCGAGCTGGACTCCCCGCGGGATGCGGGTCCGCAGAAAGGCCGGCCCGCCCGTCGCTTTGAACTGAATGCCCGGGCCGGAGTTGTCCTGGGCATCGACATCGGGGCCACAACCACCACCGCTGCCGTTGCGGATCTGCGGGGAAACATCGTGGGCACCGCGAGCGGCAGCTTCCGCACCACCGAAATCCCGGCCGCGGAACGGATAGGCGTGGTGGACCAGGCCTGCCGTGCAGCCCTCCGGGCAGCGGGCACAACGCCCGATGCCGTACTGGCAGCCGCGGCCGGCCTGGCGGCCCCCGTGGACCGCAACGGAAATGTCCTGGTGACGCAGCCCTTCTGGCGGCAGTTCGACGTCGGACTCCGGGCCGCGTTCGCGGACCTCCACGGCTGGTCGGTGCTTCTGGAGAATGACGCCAACCTTGCCGCGCTGGGGGAACGCTGGCGGGGGTCCGGCGTCGGCGTTGATGACCTGGTGGTCATCCTGGCCAGTGAGCGGATGGGCGCGGGAATCATCGAATCGGGGCGCCTGCTCCACGGACACTGCGGGGCCGCCGGCGAAATGGGGTACCTCGAGATGATCGAGGGCGTAGGAAGTTCGGCCGGCATCGCCGCTCTTGCCCGGGAATGGTACGCGGCGCCGTCGAACTCCACCGTGGAGGCCCGCGAAGTCTTCGCGGCCGCCGCCGCGGGCGATCCTGCCGCCGCCGCCGTCCTGGACCGCCTCTCGGAGCGCGTGGCCAGGGTGATCGCATCGGTGGCCATCATGGTCAACCCGGAGCAGGTGGTCATCGGCGGGGGCGTCGCCGAATCGGCCAGCGCCCTGCTTCCGGGCATAACGGCCCTGCTGCCCCGATTCACAGCAACGGTTCCCCGCGTCACGGTATCCCCTCTGGGAGACACGATCGTGACAGTGGGAGCCGTCCGCCACGCGCTGGACTTTGTGGAGGCCAACGCCCTTAATCTGGAACTGCTGCCGGCGCCGTAACGGCATCCCGGCACAGGCTCACTCCGGCATGATCATGGTCCGCAGGTCCAGCTGGCGCAGCACCCTGTCCGCCACTTCGGGGTCCATGTCCGGTTCGTTCCGGGCCTGCACCACCTCCTGCCGTGCAGCGTCCAGGGCGATGGTCTGCACGGCGATGGCCAGTTCGCGGCCCCGCCGGCGCTTTTCCCCCAGGCTTTCGTTCCGGAGACTGCCGTCCAGGAGCTCGGCGTGCAGACGTCCCATCTTTGCCTTAACCAAGGCCACCTTCTCGGGCGGGAGGTCCTTCATCAGATCGTGCTGCTTGAGCGCGGCAACGGCTGCCTCCTGTGCCCGTTTGGCCAGCAGGCGCGCGGCGTCGCGTTCCTCGGAGCCGTCACCGGAGGCGTGGAGGACCCGCATCAGCCACGGCAGCGTCAGCCCCGGCAGGACCAGCGTGGCAACCAGCACGGCGCAGGCGATTACCAGCAGGTAGTCACGGGCGGGGAACGGTGTTCCGTCGGCGAGGGTGAGGGGCAGTGCCAGGGCCAGCGCCAGGGTGGCCAGGCCGCGCATGCCGCACCAGGTCAGGATCAGGACTTCCTTGGCGGAGGTGGGCTGGAGGACGTTCCTGCGTTTCCGGCCCCCGACGGCGAGGACGGCCATCCACAGGAACCGGACCACAAAAACGAGGACACAGACCAGCCCTGCGACGCCGAGCATGCCAAGGATATCCGCGCCCTCATCGTGGATCACGTGCCTGATTTCCAGCCCCACCAGGCCAAACGCGAGACCTGTCACCAGCAGCTCCACCACGTCCCAGAAGGCGGTGCGGGTGACCCGCTCCTCGGCGTACTGGGAACGGGAGTGCCGCTGCATTTCCAGTGCGGTCACGACGACGGCGATCACGCCTGAAGCGTGCACTTCTTCGGCCAGGATGTAGGCGGCAAACGGCACCACGAGCGTGATGGCGCTGCGCGCCACCATGGAGGTGACAAGGCGGGTGATCAGGCCCGTCAGCCAGCCCATGGCGATGCCCACCACCACGGCTACCGCAGCACCGATCACAAACTTGAGGACGACGTCGGGCCCTATCCTGGTGCCGCCCACGGCCGCCGCAACCGCCGCCTGGAAGATAACGATGGCAGCCGCGTCGTTGAAGAGCCCCTCGCTCTGCAGAACCGTGATGAGCCGGCGCGGCATGTGTACGCGGCCGGCCACCGATTCCACGGCGATGGGGTCCGGCGGCGCCACCATGGCACCCAGGGCGATCGCGGCGGGAATGCCGATCCCCGGAATCATCAGCCAGGCTGCGCCCGCCACAACGGCCGTGGAGATGACCACCAGCGCGACGGCCAGCATGATCAGCGTCCGCCAGCGGACCCGGAAGACCGCCCACGAGCTGCGCTGGGCTGTGGCGAACAGCAATGGCGGCAAGAAGATGGGCAGGATCAGCTCGGGGGCGATGTCCAGGTCCGGGAAGCCCGGGATGAAGGTCAGCCCCACGGCCAGCAGCAGCATCAGGACCGGATACGGCAGCCGCAGCCGGTCCCCCAGGCCTACCGCCACGACCGTGGCCAGCAGCAGGCCAACGATGAGTGCCAGCTGATCCATCGGCTAGGAGTCCGTCTGCAGGGCTGCGGCGATGGGCAGCGTCCCGTCACGGAACTCGATAGTCCGGCCGGCAGTTTCGGGCAGGTCCAGGACGGCGGCGGCCACACTGGCCGTATTGCTGCGGGACGTGTGCCCACCGCCGTCCCGCCCGGGGTCCACTTCGATCAGGCCCGTCCCCGGCTGGTCCGTCAGCGCCCCGGGGCCCAGGATGGTCCAGGCCAGTGGGGTGCCCCGCAGGTACTCATCCGCTGCTGCCTTGGCTTCCGCGTAGGCGAAGAAGCTGTTCTCCGCGGGGATGCCATGGTCACGGCCTGCGCCCAGGTAGGAGACCATCACGTAACGTCCGACGCCGGCCTCGGCCGCCGCATCCATCGACCTGATGGCCGCGTCCCGGTCCACCGCATAGGTGCGGTCCGGATTTCCACCGCCGGCCCCGGCAGACCAGACCACGGCGTCGTGGCCCCTGAGCGCCTCGGCGATGGCCGCCGTCGTCGAATTTTCAATGTCCAGGACCGACGGCGTGGCGCCGGCAGCAGCGACGTCGGCCGCATGGTCCGGGTTGCGGATGATCGCGGTGACGCTGTGACCTTCGGTGGTGAGGAGTGCGGACAGGTGGAGGGCCACTTTGCCGTGGCCGCCGATGATGGCGATGCGGGTCATGCCCCCATTCTGCCCCTCATTTCCGGGTGCGGTAGCGGAGGTAGACCACGCCGTTTCCGAAGGTGCGCTCTTCAAGGAGTTCCAACCGCAGGTTCAGGCCGTCCGGCAGGAAGCGCAGGCCGCCTCCCACCGCCACCGGATTCAGGAACAGCAGGCATTCATCCACCAGTCCCGCCTGGAGAGCGGCGGCGGCAAGGGTGGGGCCGCTGATGCTGACGTTCGTATCGGTGGCGTCCAGCAGATCCCGGACCGCGTCAGGATCAAAGGTCCGCTCGATCCTGGTTCTGGCAGTGGACGCGGCGGGCAGGGTAGTGGAGTACACCACTTTGTCGGTTTGCCGCCAGATCCGCGCGTAGTCCTGGATGTAGTCCGGTTCGCCGGTGGTGCCGAACGTTTCCCAGACGGACATGACCTGGTACATGCGGCGGCCATAGAGATGGGTGCCCACATGGCGTTCCAGATCGTTGACGAAGGTATGGACCTCCTGGTCCGGCTCGCTCCAGCTGAGGTTGCCGTCCCGGTCCGCCACGTAACCGTCCAGGGATGCGATGCCGGCATAGATGAGCTGACCCATGTGCCCCATTGTGCCGCCGCGGCCCGCCGTTGGGTAGCTCGCCGGAGTCCGCGCTGACGCCCGCCTTGGATCGAGGGGTGAGCTCCCACCGCTCTGCCGGGCGTTTAGCGAAGAGAGCTCACCCCTCGAAGCCCAACGAAAAACCCCCGGAATCTCAAGGAATCCGGGGGTTCTTCCATGTAGCGGTGGGGAGGCTCGATCTCCCGACCTCACGATTATGAGTCGTGCGCTCTAACCAACTGAGCTACACCGCCACGAATGAGAAAAACCTGCGCCAAGCCGGTCAAAAACCGCCTTGACACAGGCCCTCATTCAGAGCCCCCCACCGGAATCGATCCGGTGACCTCGTTCTTACCAAGAACGCGCTCTACCACTGAGCTAGGGGGGCAACGAGTAAATACTCTACCGGATGATTTCGCCACCAACAAATCGGCGTCG
>DASSIA010000167.1:0-8165 GCA_035692345.1 Arthrobacter sp.
CCGTTCTCCCAGCCTGGCCGGGCCGGGCTGTTGGCGTTTGCGCGGGACGCGGCGAAGGGCGAAGGGACAACAATCCAGGACCGGCCGGCGTCGGCGCCGAAGTCAGGAGCATCGTTGGCCACGAAGAAATGCTCATCGGCAACTGCGGGGGACAGGGGGCGGACACGGGCAAGGCGGCGGGGAGCGCTGGCAGTCATGATGACATCCTACGTCCTCCGGACCGCGCGTGGCGGCCGCCAGCCGGCTCAGTACAGCTCGCCCACCGGGATCTCGACGGCCAGGCGGTTGGATGGGCCGGGCAGCGGGCAGGCCCAGGCCTCGTTGTACGCACAGGACGGGTTGTAGGCGAAGTTGAAGTCCAGGACAAACTCGGCGCCGGGGCCGGAGCCCTGGACGCCGTGGAAGGCGCCCTTGATGGTGTCCAGGAGGTACCGGCCGGCGCCATAGGTTCCGCCGGGCTTGCCGGCCGTGGCGTCCCGGAACGGAACGAAGATCCCGCCGCCGTAACCGTGCAGTTTCCACACACCCAGCTGGCCCATCTCTGGAAGATCGAACGTGCCCAGCCGGATAAAACGGACCACTCCGTCAGTGGCGGTTTCCACCGTCATTTCCCGGCCGGCGCCTTCAAGGGTCAGCGGTACGTAGAAGCGGTAAATGGGATCGTAGTCGGCCGTCTTCAAGCCTGAGAACCGGGCTTTATCCCGGGCGGTGAGGGCTGAAGCCGGATGGGTTGCGAACATCCGGTCGCGTTCATGCCGCCAGAGGGAGTGGGCCTCGGCAGGGCTTTCCGCGGCAACTTTCCGCACAGTGTCGTACAGGGCAAACGTGCGCAGCCGCCAGTCCGCAATGTCGAGGGCAGAGATGTCCGCCAGGCTCTCTTCGTCCGCGCCAAACTGCTCTTCCGCCATAGTCCCAAGCCTAGTCCCCTTGGATGCGTGGAATGTCCGACGGCGACACGGGGCTCCGGCCTGTGGCCGCCGTCGTCCGCCGATAGGCTGGCGTTATGACATATAAGGCGACATCGTGGGGACTGCGGGCGGCGGCACTTCTGCTGACCGGTGCCCTGGCGACCGGGTGCAGCGCCCCTGGCGGAAGCGGTTCGGCGTGGACAGCGCAGCCGGACACCTCGGCCGGTCCGGGTGCCGGAGCGATTCCTACCGGTGCTAACGGATCGCCGTCGTCAAACCCTTCCGCGCCGGACGCTTCGGCCTCCGCCTCTCCCGGCCCGGCAGCAACGTCCGCCGCATGGAAGACCTTCACCGATCCGGCGAAAACCGTCAGTTTCGACCTGCCGGAGGAATGGATCGCCCAGTCCGTCGCGCCTGAGGCCGGTGCCCTGCCCGGTGCGCTGAAGATCGAGGTAAAGAAGCAGGACGGCACGGTTGTGGCCGCGCTGCGGACGGGACTGCCGCCGTCGTCGCCGTCCGCATGCCCCGAGGCGGCCCGGAAGCCCTACGTTGTAGTCAGCAGTGTGCCCGTGGCGCTTCCGGGCCTGGCGGGGGATGGCACCATCGCACCGCACGCGGTGTTCCGCGTTATCCAGGGCTACCGCTACTTCGGCTCCTACGGCATCACCAACATTGTGGGCGGGGCAGATGGCCAAGCCTGCGAACTGCTTAATGTGGTCCGTGGCCCGGCAGGAAAAGGGGATTATTCGTTCGGCGACCTGGGCGTGCTGAAGGCATTTGCGCCGGATGAGAAGGTTGCTCCGGCCAAGGCCTTCGACACGCTGGGCCAGGCAGCCAAGTACGTGGAGGAGAGCCCCGAATTCGCGAACGTCCAGCGGATGCTACTGTCTCTGGAGATCAAAAACTAGTCCCGCCTCCGGCACCATGAGCGCCGGGCCGGGCGGGACGTTTTGCCACCACCTCATACCCCGGAGATACATGGAACGCACCGTTTCCGCACGTATGGTCTTTAGGACCATCGCCGACACGAAGGCAGCCCTGGCCATCGCCGTAGCCAGGAATCCCGGCTACACCTCGTTTGATGAATCCCTGGCTGTTACCGCCGACGGGCAGCCGGTTCCGTTGCAGGAACTCGCGGACCATCATGGCGGCCGCCTGCATTACATGGAGTTCGCTGATCCCGCCGAGGTCACCGTTGAGTACACAGCGACGGTGGCCGGGCGGGCGGTTCCGGAAGAGGCCACCCTGGCGGAGCTGATCCGCTACGTGCGGCCAAGCCGCTACGCGGAGTCTGACCGGCTCCTGCCCACGGCCTACGCCGAATTTGGCGGCCTGCACGGTGCGGAACTGCTCCAGGCAGTGCGCAGCTGGGTATTTGCCGAATTGCGGTACATCAGCGGTTCGTCCAGGGGCACCGACGGCGCCGTGGAAACGCTCCTGCACCGCAGGGGGGTGTGCCGGGACTTCGCGCACCTGGCCATCGCGCTGCTGCGTTCCAAAGACGTCCCTGCCCGGCTTTCGGCCGTGTACGCCCCGGGGCTGAGCCCCATGGATTTCCACGCGGTGGCGGAGGCCCATGTCAACGGGGCCTGGCACGTCATCGACCCCACGGGGTTGGCCCCGCGGGAGTCGATGCTGCGGATCACGGCCGGCCGCGACTCGTCAGACACGGCCTTCCTCTCCACGGTGGGCGGGCGCCTGACGCTGAACGAGTTGCGTGTCTCAGCTGTGGTCGCCGGCGAATTGCCGTCGGAGGATCCGGCCAGGCTGATTGTGCTGGGCTGAGACCCCGGCGGGCCCAGACGCTGCCCGGGCGTTTACTGCCCGGGCAGTTACTTCACCGGACGTGCTCCCACGGACTGCCGGAGCTTTTCGGTGAGCCGCTGAAGTTCCTTCTGCTCGGCAGCTGTCAGGGCAGGCCCCACCAGGCTGGAGATGTCCCGCACATGCTCGCGGCCAATCTCCTTCTGCAGGGCAGCCCCCTCATCGGTGAGCTTCAGCAGCACGCCGCGGCCGTCATTCGGGGCCGCCATCCGGACCACGAGCCCGCGCTTCTCCAGCCTCTCCACCAGCCGGCTGAGGCTCGACTGGCTCAGCAGGACATGGTCATTGAGTTCATTGAGGCGGAGCCAGCCGGAGGGACACCGGGACAGCGTGAACAGGACGTCGTATTCATTGACGGCCACGTTCCGGAAAGCAGGGCCGGCCTGCAGCCTGCGCATGACCGCAACCTGCGCGCGGAACAGGGATTCCCACGTTTCCGCTGCCAGGCGGATGGGTGATTCGTTCACGTCCACAGCCATCATGCCTCCGCAGGGGTCGTTTCAGACGCCTGGGTTGCCATGAGGGCGGCGACGCGGCCGGCGTGGGTGGGCGGTTCCGGCACGTGGGCCGGCTTGAGGGCCGCGTACTCCTTGCGGAGGACCGGGAGGACTTCCTCGCCGAACAGGTCAAGTTGTTCCAACACAGTCTTCAGGGGCAGGCCGGCGTGGTCGATCAGGAACAGCTGGCGCTGGTAGTCGCCGAAGAATTCGCGGAACGACAGGGTCTTTTCGATGACTTCCTGCGGGCTGCCAACGGTAAGGGGCGTCTGCGAGGTGAAGTCTTCCATCGACGGTCCGTGACCGTAGACAGGTGCGTTGTCGAAGTAGGGCCGGAATTCCTTCACGGCGTCCTGGGAGTTCTTCCGCATGAAGAACTGGCCGCCGAGGCCCACGATGGCCTGGTCCGCTTTGCCGTGTCCATAGTGCTCGTAGCGCTCACGGTAGAGGCCGATCAGCTGCTGGTAGTGCTCCTTGGGCCAGAAGATGTTGTTTGCGAAGAAGCCATCGCCAAAGTAGGCGGCCACTTCGGCGATCTGCGGTGTGCGGATGGAACCGTGCCATACAAAGGGGGCAACGCCGTCGAGCGGGCGCGGGGTGGAGGTGAAGTTCTCCAGCGGAGTGCGGAACTTGCCGGACCAGTTTACTGTGTCCTCGTCCCACAGCTTGCGCAGCAGGCTGTAGTTCTCGATGGCCAGTTCCACGCCGTCCTGGATGTTCTTGCCGAACCAGGGGTACACCGGAGCTGTGTTGCCGCGGCCCAGGACCAGGTCTACGCGGCCGTCCGCGAGGTGCTGCAGCATGGCGAAGTCTTCGGCGATCTTGACGGGATCGTTGGTGGTGATCAGCGTGGTGGCTGTCGAGAGGATGATCCGCTCGGTCTGTGCGGCGATGTACGCGAGCGTGGTGGTGGGCGAGGAGGAGAAGAAGGGTCGGTTGTGGTGCTCGCCGATGGCATAGACATCCATGCCGATTTCCTCGACCTTTTTGGCGATCGCCACGGACGCCTTGATGCGCTCGTTCTCCGTGGGCGTCCGGCCGGTGGTGGGGTCAGTAGTGATGTCGCTGACGCTGAATACGCCGATCTGCATGGTGTGCCTTCCGTTCCTGGACTTCTCTGGGCTTGCTTCCACTATACCCGATTTTTCATGCGTTTGCATGTATCGATGGATATAACGCATCCCCGGCGAGAATATTCCGGACGTTACTGGGGGCCGCCCGCGGCGGCGCGGCGGCCGCTGACGCGGGGCACCATACCGGTGGTCCAGTCCTGGAACCCGGCGTCGACGTCGTCCGTTGCCGCAAAGTCGGGACGGGCCTTCATGGCGCGGAGCAGGGCATTCTTTTCCCGGCGTCCCTCCACGAGCCGGTACAGCACCGGAACCAGCACCAGGGTCAGCGCTGTGGACGAGACCAGTCCGCCGATCACCACAACGGCCAGCGGTTGGGAAATGAAGCCCCCGCCCCCGGTCAGGCCGAGTGCCATGGGTGTCAGGGCAAAAACAGTGGCGAGCGCGGTCATCAGGATGGGGCGCAGGCGCTGCCGCGCGCCATGGGTGATGGCGTCGGCCACGCTCATCCCGGCGCGGCCGTTCCGGGGTGTGCGGTACTGGTTGATGAGGTCGATGAGCACAATGGCGTTGGTGACCACGATCCCCACCAGCATCAGCATGCCGATCAGCGACGGCAGGCCCAGCGGAACACCGGTGGCCAGCAGCAGGGCCACCGCGCCGGTAGCGGCAAAGGGAACCGAGACCAGCAGGATCAGGGGCTGGATCAGCGACTTGAACGTGGCCACCATAATGACGTAGACAATGGCGATCGCGGCGAGGAGCGCCAGGCCCAGCTGCTGGAAGGACTTAGCCTGCTGGGTGGTGGCGCCGCCGAGTTCGGCCGTGACTCCGGCCGGGAGGCTGACGTCCGTGAGGCGCTTCTGCACCTCCGCGTTCACCGCACCAAGGTTGGAGCCCGACGGCGTGACTGACACTTTGGCGGTCCGCTGGCCGTTGCTGGCGGTTATGGAGACGGGCACGTCCACCTGTTCGACGGACGCAATGCTGCCCAGGGTGACAGCGGCGCCGCCAGCGGGCAGGGAGATGCTGCGCACGGCATCGATACTGGTGAACCGTGTGCCCTTGCCGATCTGCACCGGGAAATCGTTCGTGTCGATCCGGACTTTACCGGCGGGGACGGGACTGATTGTGGCAGCCAGGACACCGGCCACCTGTTCCTCGTTCAGTCCTGCCGCGGCGGTTTTGGCCCGGTCCACCTTGACCTGCACCACCGGCTGGCTTGCTGCGAGGTTGGTGGTTACTTCGCTGGTTTCCGGCACGCCCGTCATCGCCTGGACCATGGCGTCACTGGCTGTCCGGAGATCCTGCGAAGTTGCCGCCTTAATGGTGATGTCCACGGTGGAGGAGGTTCCGAAGCCGCCCTGTTGGGATCCGACAGTAATCTTCCCCGAGCCGGCCACCTTGGCCACTTCGGTGCGGACGGTCGCCTGGAGTTTCGCCTGGTTCGCCTTCTCATCCGTGACCACTGTGAAGGTGGAGTTGGCTGCGCCGGATGATGTCAGGGCCGCAAAACCCGCCTGCGCGTTGCCGGACGTGACCTGGACATTCTTCACGCCCTCGACGCCGCGGAGCACTTCCTCGACCCTGACGGCGGCGGCGCTGGTGTCGGCCAGGCTGGTCCCCGCCGGCATCACCTGGCGTACAGTCATGCTGTTCTGGCCGGAATCGCCCAGGAGGTTGGTGGCAAGAAGCGGCGTCATGGCCGCCGTCCCGCCGAGCACAAGAACGGCGGCGACCAGGGTCCACACCGGGTGCTTCTGGGTCTTGCTGAGGATGGGAAGGTAGGCCCTCTGGAGCGGGCTTTTCTGTTCGGATTCCTGTGCCCGGGCCCTGGCAGCAGCAGCATTGCGCTCGGCAGCTTCGCTGGCAGCCAGGGAACCGGCGGGGGCACCCGACTTGAGGAACCAGTAGGCCAGGACCGGGACGATGGTGAGCGATACCAGCAGGGATGCCAGCAGTGCCATGGTGACCGTCAGGGCGAACGGCCGGAAGAGTTCGCCGGCGAGTTCGCCCACAAAGGCAATGGGCAGGAAGACCGCCACAGTGGTCAGGGTGGAGGCCGTGATCGCGCCGGCCACTTCCCGGATGGCAGTGAGGATTGCGGCGACTTTCTCTTCCCCGTAGCTGAGGTGGCGTTTGATGTTTTCGATCACCACAATCGAGTCGTCCACCACCCGGCCGATCGCGATGGTGAGCGCGCCCAGCGTCAGGATGTTCAGTGAATAGCCGGTCGCGGACAGGCCGATGAAGGTGATCAGCAGCGAGAGGGGAATGGACACCGCAGTGACGAGGGTGGAGCGTGCGGACATCAGGAACACCAGGATGACCGCCACAGCGAAGCCCAGCCCGAGCAGGCCCTCGGTGGTGAGGTCCCTGATGGATTTCTCGATGAACGGGGCCTGGTCGAACACGGGCGTGAATTTGGCGTTGGAGCCAAGTTCCGCTTCGAGGGTGGCCAAGGAGTCCTTGACGGCGTGGGAGATTCCTACGGTGTCGCCCTCTGGCTTCTTGGTCACGGAAACAGCCAGCGTTTCCTGCCCGTTGGTGCGGGTGATGGAGGTCCGCTCGTCGTCCCGCAGGTTGACGTCCGCCACCGTGCCGATGGTCGCGGCATCCTTGGCTCCGCCCAGGGGCAGTGCCTTGATGGTGTCCAGGGAATCCACGGGACTGCCGATCTGCAGGGACAGGGTCTTGCCCTGTTCCTGGATGGTTCCCGCCGGGACCAGCGCGCCGTTGTTGCTCAGGGCGTTCCGGATGGACTGGATGGTGGCGCCCTTGGCCGCCATCGCATCGGGGCGGGGGATGATTTCGATGTGCTGGGTGGCCCCGCCGGTCACGTCGGCTCCCCGGACGCCGTCGATCTTCTGGAGCCGGGGAACGGAAAGGCGCGTCAGGTCCGCGTTCAGTTCGCTGAGCGGCTTGTCCGAGGAGACGGCCAGGAAAACGATGGGGAAGTCGCTGATGCTGCCCGCGATGGCCTGCGGCTGCACGTCCGCCGGCAGGGAACGCTTGGCGTTCGAGATGGCCCGGTCGATCTGGTTGCGGGCGCGGTCAAGGTTTGTCCCGTAGGTGAACACCAAGGAAATCTGCGAGACGCCGTTGCGGGACGTCGAAGAGGTGGACTCCAGCCCCTCGACGCCGTTCAGGGCCGTTTCCAGCGGTGCGCTGACCTGTTTGTCCACGACCTCCGGCGACGCCCCCGGCATGGCGGACAGGACAGTGATCTGCGGGAACTCGATGGAGGGGATGAGCTCCTGTTTCAGCGATGACATGGTGATCACGCCGAACACGGACGCGAAGACCGTGATCAGCGCGATCAGCGCCCGGTTTGCCAAAGAAAGTTGTGCCAGCCGGAACATCGCGTGTATCTCCTGAGGGGTTGACGGACTCCTGCTTGCCCGGCGGACCGGGCGTTACCGCCCGCCCGCCTGCCGGCCCGCCTGGCTGCCGGGTGTCAGTGGTTGGCGGAAACGCTCTCCAGCTGGAGGGCCTTGGCGGTTGACGCTGCGAGTTCGGCAGCCAGTTCCGGGTTCTCGTCGAGTTTCACGCCGTAACCGGGCATCATGTCCTTGAGCTTGCCCTGCCAGCCCTTGAAGTTCTTGGGGAAGGACTTCTGCAGCAGCTCAATCATGATGGGCACTGCCGTTGAGGCGCCCGGCGAGGCGCCCAGGAGCGCACCAATGGAGCCGTCCCGCCCGGCAATGACTTCCGTACCGAACTGGAGCACGCCGCCCTTCTTCGGGTCTTTCTTGATGATCTGCACACGCTGGCCTGCGGTGATCAGTTCCCAGTCGCCGTCCTTGGCCTCGGGGTAGTACTCGCGCAGGGCTTCGACCTTGTCGCCGTGGCGCTTGGCCACCTCC
>DASSIA010000168.1:0-3078 GCA_035692345.1 Arthrobacter sp.
GCCCGGAACGTGTTCCCGCAGCCGCTCCAGGGACACGGCGCCGTTGCGCACTACCCGCAGGAGCGGCCCGGTGGCGTCCACGATCGTGGAGGGTACAGCGTCCGTTCCCTCCAGCGGCCGGAAACCGCCTTCGAGGTAGACCTCCACCGAATCCGCGAGCTGGGCGCGGGCCTCGGCAGCAGTCTGGGCAGGCCCCTGGCCGGTCCGGTTGGCGGAGGAGACGGCCAGCGGCCCGGTCAGCGTCAGGAGTTCCTGGGCCACCTCGTCGGCGGGCATACGAAGGGCCACGGTTCCCTGGGTCTCGCCCAGATCCCAGTCCAGGGACGGCTGGGCGTGCAGGATGAGCGTGAGCCCACCCGGCCAAAATGCCTCAGCGAGCTTGCGGGCGTCAGCGGAAACATCCGTGGCCAGGCCATCCAGGGCATTGATCCGGGGAATGAGCACCGGCGGCGGCATGGCACGGCTGCGCCCTTTGGAGACCAGCAGCATGGTGACGGCCTGCGGCGAGAAAGCATCGGCAGCAATCCCGTAGACCGTGTCCGTGGGGAACACCACGCACTTCTTTTCGCTGATGGCGCGCTGGGCATGCTCCAGGCCCAGGGCGCGCTGATCCTCTGACGTGCAGTTATAGGTTGTGGTCACTGGCCTATTCTTTCATCACTCGTGGTGCGGGCCGGCAAGCACGGCGCTCGTAGCCCGCTCCTTGCCGTTGAGGTCCAAATGTGTGGTGATCTTCGTCCAGACACCCGCCCGTTTCATCATGGCGGCGATCCAGCCGGACTGGACCTCTGCGTGTTCCATCACGAAGTAGCCGCCGGGAACCAGCAGCCGGGCAGCCGAGGCGGCCGCCGCCGTCGGGAGTTCCATGCCGTCCGCTCCCCCGCCGTAGAGGGCTTCGGGAGGATCGTGCAGGGCAACTTCGGGTTCGTTCGGGATGGCTTCGGCGGGAATGTAGGGCGGGTTGGAAACCACGACGTCGAACGTTCCGTTGAGTTCCGGCAGCGCGTTGCGCAGGTCCCCCAGCACGAGGTTGACGCCCAGCGGCGCCAGGTTCCTGGCTGCCCATGCATGGGCGAACGGACTGAACTCCACCGCATGGACCTCGGCTCCGGGAACCTCGTAGGCGATGGACCCGGCGATCGCTCCCGAACCCGTCCCCAGGTCCACAATCCGCGGATGCGATATGCCCTGGACGTGGTCGATGACCAGCTGGACCACGGACTCGGTCTCCGGGCGCGGGATGAAGACTCCAGGACCGACGGCGAGCTCCAGATACCTGAAGTGCGCCACGCCGGTAATGTGCTGGAGCGGGATCCGTTGGGCGCGTTCAGCGACAAGTTCGCCATAGCCCGCCGGTGCCGGGGTATCCCCCAGCATCATGGCCCGAAGCCTGCCGAGCCCCACACCGAGCAGGTGGTCCGCCAGGAGTTCCGCGTCGACGCGGGGGCTGGGAACGCCGGCGTCCCGGAGGGTCGCCGTGGCCGCGCTGACTGCAGCCGCAAGGGACTGCTCCGACCCGTCTGTCATGGACACGGTGTTGTCATGGACGCGGGCGGCTATTCGCCGATGGCGTCCAGGCGTGCCTGTTCGTCCATCTCGATGGCTGACTGGATAACCGGCTCCAGGTCGCCGTTCATGACCTGGTCCAGGTTGTACGCCTTGTAGCCGGTGCGGTGGTCCGCGATCCGGTTTTCCGGGTAGTTGTAGGTGCGGATTCGCTCCGAACGGTCCATGGTGCGGATCTGGGACTTGCGCTGGGCCGAGTTCTCGGCGTCGATGATCTCCTGCTGGTGCGCCAGGATGCGGGCGCGGAGCACGCGCATGCCTGCTTCGCGGTTCTGCAGCTGGGACTTCTCGTTCTGCATGGCCACCACGATGCCGGTGGGAAGGTGCGTGATACGGACCGCCGAGTCCGTAGTGTTCACGGACTGGCCACCGGGACCCGAGGAGCGGTAGACGTCGATTTTGAGGTCGTTCTGGTTGATGTCAAGCTCTTCGGGCTCGTCAACTTCCGGCAGGACCAGGACGCCGGCAGCGGAGGTGTGGATGCGGCCCTGCGATTCCGTGACGGGCACACGCTGGACGCGGTGGACGCCGCCTTCGAACTTGAGCCGCGCGTAGACGCCTTCGGCAGGATCGTTCGAGTTCCCCTTGACGGCCATCTGGACGTCCTTGTAGCCGCCCAGGTCCGACTCGGTGGCGGAAATAAGTTCGGTCTTCCAGCCGCGCGATTCCGCGTACCGGGTGTACATCCGCAGGAGGTCGCCGGCGAACAGCGCGGCTTCGTCGCCACCCTCGCCACCCTTGACTTCAAGGATCACGTTGCGGGCGTCGTCCGGGTCCCGCGGGATCAGCAACCTGCGCAGCTTGGCCGAAGCGGTCTCCATGGCCGCCTCCAGCTCAGGCACCTCGGCAGCAAACTCGGGATCCTCCGCAGCCATCTCCTTGGCCGCAGCAAGGTCATCCCGGAGGGCTTCCCACTTGTGGTAAGCCTCCACGATGCCATTGAGCTGAGCAGACCGCCGCCCCAGCTTCCGCGCCAGGCGCTGGTCAGCATAAACAGCAGGATCCCCCAGCTGCGCCTGGATAGCATCATGCTCATCTAGCAGGCCCTGTACGGACTCAAACATTTCACAACCTCTTTCGACTCTTACAAGTCTAGTTTCCCGGGAGTTAACGACGAACCGCCCAAAGTGTGCCGACCACGGGGGTCGGCACACTTTGAGCGGTGAGCGCAGCTACTTGTCGTTATCCGACTTCGCACCAAGCGTCGTCTTCTGAACCTGCATCAGGAACTCAACGTTGCTCTGGGTCTCCCGGATCTTGTTGGTCAGCAGCTCAAGGCACTGCTGCGTTTCGAGTCCGGAGAGGACGCGGCGCAGCTTCCACATGATCTTGACTTCTTCGGGGGAAAGCAGGTTCTCTTCACGGCGGGTACCGGACGCGTTGACGTCCACGGCCGGGAAGATGCGCTTGTCAGCCAGCTGGCGGGACAGGCGGAGCTCCATGTTGCCGGTGCCCTTGAACTCTTCGAAGATGACCTCGTCCATCTTGGAACCGGTCTCGACGAGGGCGGTT
>DASSIA010000169.1:0-2051 GCA_035692345.1 Arthrobacter sp.
GGGTGCCTGCGCCTAGTAGGCCAGTGCGCGGTCCAGCGCCTCGAGGATGCGGTCGATGTCGGGAAGATAATCTTCCTCGACCTTGGCCACCGGGTACGGCATGTGGAAGCCGCCGACGCGGATCACGGGGGCTTCCAGTGAAAGGAAGGCCCGTTCGCTGATACGGGCTGCGATCTCGCCGCCGATGCCGCCGAACGTCGGTGCCTCGTGGGCTACCACCAGCCGGCCGGTCTTCTTGGCGGACGCCGTGACGGTGTCGAAGTCGATCGGCGAAATGGAGCGCAGGTCGATGACTTCGATGCTGTGGCCGTCCTCTGCGGCGGCCTCCGCTGCGGCAAGGGCAACGGGCACGAGCGGCCCGTAGGCCACAACGGTGGCGTCCGTGCCCTCGCGGAGCACGTGGGCCTTGAACGGATCGGCGGACGCGCCCGGCGACTCGGTGTCGACCTCGCCCTTGAGCCAGTAGCGGCGCTTCGGTTCGAAGACGATCACTGGGTCCTGGCACTCCACTGCCTGCTGGATCATCCAGTAGGCGTCGTGCGCATTGGACGGCGTGATGATGCGCAGGCCGGCCGTGTGCGCGAACAGCGCCTCCGGTGATTCCGAGTGGTGCTCAATCGAGCCGATTCCGCCGCCGTATGGGATGCGGACCACCACCGGAACGGTGAGGTTGCCGTTGCTGCGGGCATGCATCTTGGCCAGCTGGGTCGTGATCTGGTTGAAGCCGGGGAACACAAACCCGTCGAACTGGATCTCGCAGACGGGCAGGTAGCCGCGCAGCGCCAGGCCGATTGCCGTGCCGATGATGCCGGACTCCGCCAGGGGGGTATCCACGACCCGGTCGGCGCCAAACTCCGCGAGGAGGCCGTCGGTGACGCGGTAGACGCCGCCCAGGGCCCCAATGTCTTCGCCCATGAGCAGGGTGCGGGCGTTGCTGCCCAGGGTGGCGCGCAGGCCCTCGTTAATGGCCTTGGCTATGGTCATGGTGGTCATCAGCGGGCCACTCCTGTCGCTGCTTCATCGGGTTCCGCGCCGCCCGGTTGCGTGCTGCCTGGTCCTGCCTCGTCGGCGAACCCTGAGCTGTACTCTTCGAACCAGGCGAGTTCCTCGGCAACCAGCGGGTGGGCCTCCACATACGTGTTAGCGAAGGCGGTTCTGATGTCCGGGGTCTCCAGGTCATGGGTGGTCTTGCGGACGTAGGCGGCGAGGTCGTCGCCGTCGGCCTTGACCTTTTCGAAGAAGGCATCATCCGCAAGCCCTTGGGCACGGAGGTATTTTTCGAGGCGGTCGAGCGGATCCTTGGCCCGCCACAGGGTTTCCTCGGCGGATTCCCGGTACTTGGTGGGGTCGTCTGCGGTGGTGTGCGCCCCAACGCGGTACGTGAACGCCTCGATCAGCACCGGTCCCCTGCCCTCGCGGGCGTGTTCGAGCGCCCACTCGGTCACTGCGTGAACGGCGATCACATCGTTACCGTCCACCCGGATACCCGGGAAGCCGTATCCCTTGGCACGGTTGGACAGCGGAATGCGGGTCTGCACCGAGCTGGGAACGGAGATGGCCCAGTGGTTGTTCTGGCAGAAGAACACCACCGGCGCGTTGTAGGAGGAAGCGAAGACCATGGATTCATGGACGTCGCCCTCGGAACTGGCACCGTCACCGAAGTAGACCACCACAGCGGCGTTCGGTTCTGCGGGCCGGTCCGTGGCTCCGTCCGCGCCAACTGTAGCGGCCGCGATCTTCTGGTCCCGCTGGATTCCCATCGCGTAGCCGACGGCGTGCGGCGTCTGGGCGGCGAGGACCAGGGTATAGAGGTGGAAATTGGTGTCCTTGGGGTTCCAGCCACCGTTCGAGACGCCGCGGAACTGGCGCAGGAGCTCCGCGAGGTCCACATTGCGGGTCAGCGCCACGCCATGCTCGCGGTAGGTGGGGAAAATGTAGTCCTGCGGCTGGCTGGCCCGCCCGGATCCGATCTGCGCGGCCTCCTGGCCGGTCAGCGGGACCCACAGCGCAAGCTGGCCCTGGCGCTGGAGTGCGGTTGCCTCCACATCAAA
>DASSIA010000170.1:0-4897 GCA_035692345.1 Arthrobacter sp.
GGCGGTGTAGCCCTCGAGCTTGAGCGCGGCCTGCGCGTACTTCTGGGTGAAGGTGTCGGCGATATTGACCTTGGAGGTGTCAACCCCGATCGTCTTCTCCTCGTCGAAGATCGTTTTGGGGCCGCCGGCGGGCATGATCCCGTCGGGCAGGAACTGCGCCTTGTCCTGGTTCAGCGCGGCGACGTACTGGTCCTTGCTGATGGTGGCGTTCTGGACGTAGGACTGGGGCAGCTTGTCCGCGATGTCCTGCGCGGAATGAGTGCTGATCCAGTGCATGGTGTCCACGAGTGCGTTGACGACCTTCTGGACCGTGTCCTCGTGGGTCTTCACCCAGTCCGCTTTGGCGAGGAGGCCAGCCGATGGCAGGGTGCCGCCAAGCGCTGCCTTGGCTCCGTCAGCGGTGGCGAGGTCGATCGCGGGAACGGCGAGGTTCTTGCTCACAAGAGCTCCGACGGTCGGCTGTGTGGTCATGACGCAGTCCGCTGAGCCGCGCTGGATGGCGGCGATGGCGGTCGCACCGGCGCCGACGGCGATCGTGTGGTAGTCAGTCTTCGCAAGGCCAGCCTTCGAGGCGATGAACTGGGTGAGCTCATCTGTCCCGGAGCCGAGGTCCGTCACGCCGACGGTCTTGCCCTTGAGGTCGGCGCCGGAGGTAACGTTGGCGTTGGGATTGCACATGACCCGTTCGCCCGGGGCGCTTGAGAGCTGCACGAGGTTGATGACGTTCTTGCCCTTGGACTGGAAGTCGACCGTGTGGACGTACCAGGCACCGGTCATGTCGACTTGGCCGGAAGCCATGGCGTCCTCGGCGCCTACGCCGCCTTGCTGCTCCGTGGAGAGCTCTACCTTGACACCGTACTTGGCGTAGTAGCCCAGTTGTTCGGCGAGTTGGTACGGCAGGTAGATCTGTTTGTCGATCCCGCCGACCATCATCGAGACAGTGGGAATCTCGGCCGAGCCTGCCGTGGAACTTCCGCCGGCGGCGTTGCCGCTTCCGGGGCTGCCACCGCAGGCTGCGAGGCTGAGCGCGACGACTCCGGCGGCGGCGACCGCGTACATTTTGTGCTTCATCATTGGGGCACGTTTCCTTTTGTTTTTCGTGGTGGTGGTTGTTATCAATGGGTGGAGTGAATGACGCCGGTTTTCAGATGGCCTGGGCCTCGGAACGGTTCGGCGGCCGCCATTTGAGCAGCTTGTGCTCAAGCAGGGTGATGAGGGCTTCGGCGCCGAGCGTGACCGCCGCAATGATCACCATGCAGGCGAAGACAGTGTTGGGATCGAAGGTCCCCTGTGCCTGGCTGATGATCAGGCCGATGCCCTGTTGGGCGCCGAGTACTTCGGCGACGAGCGCGCCGATGATCGCGAAGCCGAACGCGGTGTGCAGGCTCGCGATGATCCAGGTCATCGCCGAGGGGATGGTCACGTGCATCGCGACCTGGAGCGGTGAGGCACCCAGCACGCGCACGTTTCCGACCAGGTTCTGATCTACCTCGCGGACGCCCTGGAAGGCGTTGAAGAAAACCACGAAGAAGACCAGGACCGCCGCGAGGAGCACCTTCGGGAAGGTGCCCAGGCCGAAGGCCACGATAAAAATGGATCCGAGCACGATGCGGGGGATGGAGTTCACGATCCGGATGTACGGGCCGACGACAGCTGAGAGGTACTTGTTCGAGCCCAGGAGGAGTCCGAGCACGACGCCGACGAGGGTGCCGAGCAGGAAGCCCATAAACGCTTCCTGCACCGTGATCCAGAGGTTCACCCAGATGGTGCCGAATGCAGTGCCCTGTGTGAAGAGTGTGACCAGGCTGTTCCAGATTTCGGTGGGCTGGCCGAAGAAGAACTTGTCGACCCAGCCCTCTTCCGTAAACCACTGCCAGCCACCGATCACGACCACCGCGAGGATGGCCCGGCCGATCCAGATCCAAGCCGTGCGGACGTTCATGGTACGCCGGGCGGAAACCTGAAGCTCGGCCGCTTTTTTGTGTGCAAGAGCACCGTTATGTATCGCCGCTGTCATGCTGCTGCACCTGCCGATTGCTTGTAGGCCCGGGTGACCTCGTCTTTCAGGGATTCCCAGATCCCGCTTTGGAGCTCCAGGAAGCGCTCCTCGTGGCGGATCTGCTGGACATCACCGCGCGGTCTGGGCAGATCGATGTCGAAGACATCCTTGATCGTGCCCGGGCTGCTCGTCATGATGACGACCTTGTCGGCCAGTGCCACCGCCTCGTCCAGGTCGTGGGTGATGAACAGGACGGAGGGGCGCAGTTCCTCCCAGAGCTGCAGCAGTTCGTTCTGCATGATGGCCTTGGTCTGAACGTCCAGGGCGCCGAACGGCTCATCCATCAACAGGATCCGCGGGTTGTTGATCAACGCCGCCGCCATTGCGACGCGCTTGCGCATGCCACCGGACAATTGGTGCGGATAGCGGTCCTCGAATCCGGCCAGACCCACCCGGCGCAGCCAGTCCCTTGCGAGCAAAGTGGCTTCACGCTTCGGTGTACCGAGAAGGACCGGGCCGATCAGCACGTTGCCCAGGACGGTCTTCCAGGGGAAGAGCGCGTCCGCCTGGAACATGTAGCTCACGCCCCGGGTGATGCCGTCAACGATCTGATCGTGGACGCTCACCGAGCCGGCGCTTGGCCGCTCCAGGCCGGAAACCTGCGCCAGCGTCGTAGACTTGCCGCAGCCCGTCGGTCCAACGATCGCGCAGAACTCGCCCGGTTCGACCCGGAGCGTCACGTCAGTGATGGCCGTGAATGTCTCGCCCTTGGGCGTGAGGTAACGCTTGGTCAACCCGACGATGTCGATACCTGCGCCTTCGACTCTCTCCGGGGCCGCGGGCGGCCGGTGGGGATGGTTAGCATCCATGTTGCTAAGACCTCTCTGTCTTTCCGTTCATGTGAGCGCTGATGACGCGACCCGACGTTGGGGTGTTGTGGAATCGAGACGGTTCGATGTTTCTCGTCCAGTTCGGCGGTATTGGGAAGCTGCGGTTCTGCCTGGCGGCCCTTCGAGGTGGCCGTGAGCTGCATCACGTAAGCTCTGAAACGAGCATAGGAAGGGGATGAGAATGGCCACAGAGTTTCGCGGCTTGCGAGTGTTAACAGGGATCATTAACGTTTTGTGCATTCTGATCACCCGACGCTCCAGCCCTGTGGTGGAAGCCCTGTGAAGTTCAGGGGACCGCGGCTGAAAGCGAGGCCGCTGGCGTCGAGCATCCTGGTGTGGGTCCTGTGCATCCTGGTGCTGACGGTGACACTCGGCGGATTCCTCTACAGCCGGATCAGCAACGAATCCCTCAGCCGTGAGTATCAGTTGCGGGCCCTGGGAATAGCCACCACCGTCGCGCAGATGCCCGAGGTGGTGGCAGCCCTGCAGTCCGGTGACCCCCAACACGTTCTCCAGGGGGTGGCCACCCGGGTCCAGGCCCAGGCGCAGCCCGACTACGTTGTGGTGTCCGACCGGAACGGTGTCAGGTACTCACATCCAAATCCGGATCTGATCGGGAAAACCCTGGAGGAGCCTGTAGCTGTACTCGACGGCGAGAGCCACGTCGGCACGGACCTTGGGAGCCTGGGTGCCTCGGCCAACGCCAAGGCACCCATCCGGGCAGCGGATGGCAGCGTGATCGGGCAAGTCTCGGTGGGCATTCTCGAGACAGTCGAAAACGGCGAAGTAATCCAGCAGGTCTGGCTGATCGCCGCCTATTCAGCCGTGGTCCTGTTGATCAGCGGGGCCGGTTCCGTGTTGCTCGCCCGCCGCATCAAAAGGGTCACCTTCGATCTTGAGCCGGCAGAAATCGCGTCCTTGCTGCAGGAACGTGAGGCCCTCCTGCACGGCATTAAGGAGGCGATGATCGGAGTGGACGACGACGGCCGCGTCACCGTCATCAACGCGGAGGCGCGGCGGTTGCTGCATCTGGACGGAAGCATTCTTGGCGAACGGCTTGAGGGCCTGCTGCCTGTGGGCAGGCTGCGGGATATCCTCAGCGGGAAGGTAGCCGGCGCCGATCAGGTGGTCATTACCGACGACGCGCTGCTGGTGGTGAACCGGATGCCCGTCAACCTGGCCGGCCGGAGCATCGGCGCCGTAGTGACCCTCCGCGACCGCACCGAGGTGGAGGACCTGGTCCGGGATCTGCGGTCCGTTCGCGGGCTGATGGAGGCCCTGCGGGCGCAGGAGCACGAGTACGCCAACCGGCTTCATGTGGTGGACGGACTACTGGAAATGGGCGATCTGGAGAAGGCCCGAAGCTTTGTCTCAACCATCTCGGACACGTCCCGGTCCCTGGGTGAGGGGCTCCGCGCCCGGCTCGAACCGCCGGAGCTGGCCGCGCTGCTGTTCGCAAAGATCACTGTGGCGGCCGAACAGGATGTCCTTGTCACGGTGACCGAGGACTCCCAGCTCCGGCAGCCCTTCCTGGAAACCCAGGCCCTGGTGACCATCATCGGCAACCTCCTGGACAACGCCGTCGACGCCGTCGCCACCGAGCCCGTCCCCCGCCACGTGAGCATCCATCTGGACGACTCGTCCGGAATCTTCATCGCGGTGACGGACAGCGGGCCTGGCGTCCCGGCGTCGAAAGTCCACGAGGTTACCACCGACGGCTTCACCACCAAAGACAGCCAGCCGGGCATGCGCCGCGGGATCGGCCTGGCCCTCGTGGCGCGGATCGTTCACCGGTCAGGGGGGACAATGGACGTGTTCCCTGGCCCGGGCGGCCGGTTCGAGGTTTGGATCCCGGCACCCGAGGCCGACGAACCACTGCCCAATCCCGTCCCTGCAGAAATGAAAAACGCATGATCCGCACCTTGGTGGTCGATGATGACTACCGCGTCGCACGCATCCACGCCGCCCGCGTGGCCAGGATTGAAGGCTACGAGTGCGTCGGCGAAGC
>DASSIA010000171.1:0-6736 GCA_035692345.1 Arthrobacter sp.
CACCGGAGCGGCGTCTTCGCTGAGCCGGTACCCTTAACAGGTGAGTTTGACCATTCCTTCCCCCGCATCCGGTACCGCCCCGTCAGCCGACCCTGCCCTCCAGCAGCCTCGTACCTATCAGGTGCGCACCTTTGGCTGCCAGATGAACGTGCATGATTCGGAGCGGATGGCCGGCATGCTTGAGGAAGCGGGATACGTGCCCGCCAGCGGTGAGCAGGCCGACGTCGTGGTTTTCAACACCTGCGCAGTCCGTGAGAATGCGGACAACAAGCTCTACGGCAACCTTGGCATGCTGGCGCCGGTGAAGGCCGCCAACCCCGGGATGCAGATCGCCGTAGGCGGCTGCCTGGCCCAGAAGGACCGGGAGACCATCCTCAAGAAGGCGCCCTGGGTGGACGCTGTGTTCGGCACCCACAACGTCGGGGCGCTCCCGGCCCTCCTCGAGCGGGCCCGGCACAACAACGAAGCACAGTTGGAGATCCTCGAATCCCTCGATGTCTTTCCCTCCACCCTGCCCACCAAGCGTGACTCGGTCTATTCCGGCTGGGTATCCATCTCGGTTGGCTGCAACAACACCTGCACGTTCTGCATCGTCCCGGCCCTCCGCGGCAAGGAAAAGGACCGCCGCCCCGGGGACATCCTCGCCGAAATCCAGGCCCTGGTGGACGACGGCGCCATCGAAGTCACCCTGCTCGGCCAGAACGTAAACTCCTACGGCGTCGAATTCGGCGACCGGCAGGCGTTCTCCAAACTCCTGCGCGCGTGCGGCGGGATCAAGGGCCTCGAAAGGGTCCGCTTCACCAGCCCGCACCCCGCCGCCTTCACCGACGACGTCATCGACGCCATGGCCGAGACTCCCAACGTTATGCCGCAGCTGCACATGCCGCTGCAGTCCGGGTCGGACAAAGTGCTGAAGGACATGAAGCGGTCCTACCGGTCCACCAAGTTCCTGGGCATCCTGGACAAAGTCCGGGACAAGATCCCGCACGCCGCCATTTCCACCGACATCATTGTCGGCTTCCCCGGCGAAACCGAGGAAGACTTCCAGGCCACCCTCGATGTTGTGGAGAAGTCCCGCTTCGCGACTGCCTTCACCTTCCAGTACTCGAAGCGTCCGGGAACACCGGCCGCCGACCTGCCAGACCAGCTGCCCAAGGCCGTGGTTCAGGAGCGCTTCGAACGCCTGACCGCCCTGCAGGACAGGATTGCCGCCGAAGAAAACGCCAAGCAGCTGGGCCGCCGGCTGGAGGTGATGGTCACCGCCCACTCCGGGCGCAAGTCCGAAGAAACCCACCGGCTCTCCGGCAGGTCCCAGGACCAGCGCCTGGTGCATTTCTCGGTTCCGGACGGGGCAGAAGTGCCACGTCCCGGCGATCTTGTCACCGTGACCATCACCGAAGCCGCGGCCTTCCACCTCGTCGCCGACCCCTCGGCGGAGGACTACAGCCTCCGGCGCTCCCGCGCGGGCGATGCCTGGGACAGGTCGCAGGCTGACTCGTGCGGAGCCCCGGTGCCCGGTGCCGCGGGCGGTGGCGCCGGCCGGACCGGAGTCTCCCTGGGCATGCCCACGCTTCCGGTCCGGAGCCGCTGACCGGTGGTCCAGCCTCCGGTCATTGCAGTCGTCGGGCCCACGGGGTCGGGTAAGTCCGATCTTGCGGTGAATCTTGCGCTTGAGCTGGACGGTGAGGTGGTCAATGCCGATGCCATGCAGTTCTATCGCGGAATGGACATCGGCACCGCCAAGATCACGCCGGCAGAACGCAAGGGCGTTCCCCATCATCTTCTGGACATCCTGGACGTGACGGAGGAAGCCAGCGTCTCCGACTTCCAGCAGCAGGCCCGGGATCTCATCCTGGATATCCACTCCCGCGGCAAGCGCGCTGTCCTGGTGGGCGGTTCAGGCCTCTACATACGCGCCGCCCTGGACGTCCTGGAATTCCCCGGCACGGATCCTGTCCTTCGGCGCCGTCTGGAGGCTGAGCTCGAGGACGGCGGCCAGGCGGCCCTGCTTGCCCGCTTGATGGCAGTGGACCCCGTATCCGCGGGACGTGTCTCCGATGCGCGCCGGATCATCAGGGCGCTCGAAGTCCACGAACTCACGGGCCGCCCCTTCAGCTCGTTCATGCCGCAGCGGGAGTACTTCCAGCCTGCCGTACAGATCGGGCTGGCGGTGGACCGGGACGTACTTCGGGAACGGCTGGCGCTGCGGGTCCGCACCATGGTTGACAACGGGCTGTTGGCGGAAGTGCAGGCGCTGGAATTGGCCGGTCTCCGGCGCGGTAAAACTGCCCCGCGGGCCCTGGGCTATGCCCAGTTCCTGAAAGTGCTCGACGGCGGCTCAACAGTTGCGGAGGCAGCTGAGGACACCATCGTGGCCACCCGGCAGTTCGCCCGGCGCCAACTCACGTGGTTCCGGGCTGATCCCCGCATCACCTGGCTGGACTGGCAGGCGCCGGACCTTGCGGCCCAGGCCGTGGCCCTCAGCCGGTAATCTAGGACCATGGACGCAACCCCCGCAGTGAACACAGAGCCCGCAGAGAACACAGAGCCCGCCTTCCGCACCCTGGGCGGACTCCGCTTTTCCAAGGGCCACGGTACGGGTAACGACTTTGTACTGATCGCTGACCCGGACGGCGTTCACACCATCGACGCCGGGCAGGTAGCCGCCCTCTGCGACCGGCACCGCGGCATCGGCGCAGATGGCCTGATCCGGGCTGTGCCGTCAAGGTACCTCGCCGAAGGCCGCGAGCTCCTGGAGACCAGCCCCGGGGCCGAATGGTTCATGGACTACCGGAACGGGGACGGTTCCCTCTCCGAAATGTGTGGAAACGGCGTCCGCGTTTTTGTGCACTTCCTGCGCGCCGAGGGCCTGGTTGACCTGCCCGACGGCGGCTCACTCACCATCGGTACCCGCGGCGGCGTCAAGACCGTGGTGCGGACGGGCGAGACCTATGCGGTGGACATGGGGCCGTGGGAATTCATTTTCCCCGGGGAAGCAAGCGCCAAAGCCATGGATTCCCTGGTGACCGCGGACGGCCTGGACATGCCGCGCCCTGCCCTGTCCGTCAGCATGGGCAACCCGCACACCGTGGTCGCCTTGGCGGAACTGTCCGAGCTCCAGGCCACCAGGCTCTACACTGCCCCGCAGGTGGATCCGGTGCCCGCCAACGGCACCAACGTTGAATTCGTAGTGCCTTCTGAACCCCTGTTCCATAACGGGGTGGGTACGGTCACCATGCGCGTCCACGAACGCGGCGTCGGCGAAACCCAGTCCTGCGGAACAGGCGCCTGCGCTGCGGCCGTCGCCATCCGCCACTGGGCGGGAGCGGAAGCACCGGACTCCTGGCAGGTGAACGTCCCGGGCGGCGTCGTGGGCGTTAAGTTCTTCGCCGGGGCCGGCGGGCATGAGCACGTCGAACTCAGCGGACCCGCCGTGATCGTCGCTACCGGGACGCTTTCCTGACCCGAAGGATCCGGAAGGACTTGGACGTTGACTCCCGGCTGACCGTGAACGACGCGTCCAGTTCCGTTGTCAGCCACCGTTGAAGCGAATCCGATCCGAGGTTCTTCTGGACCACCAGCCAGGCCGAGCCGCCCGGCGCCAGCCGGGGCAGCCACAGCTTCAGGAGACTGTGCAGTTCATCTTTGCCGATCCGGATCGGCGGATTGGACCAGATGGTATCGAAGCGCAGTTCAGGGTCCACCTGCTCAGGGGTGCTGGCCACCACGTTGCCCAGTCCCAGCAAGGCCGCGTTCTCGTTGGTGAGCGTGATGCAGCGTTCATTGACATCCACGGCGTACACGGTGGCGTGCGGCGCCCGCAGGGCAAGGGTCAGGGCGATGGGGCCCCATCCGCAGCCAATGTCCAGGAGGTTGCCCGTGGGAGCCGGGGCCGGAGCCTCAGCCAGGAGCACGGCCGTCCCCTTATCGATACCGTCGGGGCTGAAGATGCCGCCGGACGTCTGCAGCGTGCGCGACGCGCCGGCGAGCTCCACGGTGAGCGGCTTACGGGTGAACGGCCCGGCGGGCGATGCGCTGAAATAATGTGCGGACTCCATAACTGGCCAGATTAGTTGGCCGGGGTGGACAATGCGAAACGGCGGGCCACCCGCTCTGCTAATCTTGAACCCATGTTCTTGATCTTCGAGTAGCCGGCCCGGGGCAGCGCCCCTCGGACGCCGCCCCTCCTGAAGCCGTGCCCCGCAGCGATGCAGGTAGCAACCTTCCGCAAGTGCGCCACAGAACAGGTCTTTGGTACCTGTCCTGCCGCCGGGCAATACTCGAGCGATCTGCCTCCCTGCCGGTCTCTTGCAGGTGTTGCCCGCGCTTTCAACCACTCCACGCATCTACAGGATGCGGAAACACGCCTGTGCCACCGTTTTGGGCGGCGCGCGCAGCAGACCAGGAGGCCCGGATGACGTCAAGCCGTCAGCCCAGCGCGAATACTTCACCACTGACCAACGATCCGCACTATTCTGAAAATGCCGAATCTTCAAAGGAGACCATGACCAGCCAGCCCAATCCCGGTTCCGATCCCGCAGCCCAGGACATGAGTCCGGAGGAAATCCAGGCTGTCATCGACCGGATTCTCGCCAAGGACGTACCGGCCAGGAAAGTCACGGCCGCCGGCGACGACAAGGCCGTGTTCGGCAGGGCACAAGCGATCTCCCGCCTGGCTGATGAACACTCAAGCTTCGACGGCGACCAACAGGACCTGGAGGAACGCCGGGCACTGCGGCGCGTGGCCGGCCTGTCCACCGAACTCGAAGATGTCACCGAAGTCGAATACCGGCAGCTGCGGCTCGAGCGTGTGGTGCTGGCAGGGCTCTGGTCCGAGGGCACCTTGGCGGACGCGGAGAATTCACTGCGTGAACTGGCGGCCCTCGCCGAAACGGCTGGCTCGGAAGTCCTCGACGGCATGGTGCAGCGCCGTGCCAAGCCGGACCCCGGCACGTTCCTGGGCTCCGGAAAAGCCCTTGAGCTCAAGGACATTGTGATGGCCACCGGCGCGGACACCGTTGTGGTGGATGCCGAGCTTGCACCGTCACAGCGCCGCAGCCTTGAAGACATCGTCAAGGTGAAAGTCATTGACCGGACGGCCCTGATCCTGGACATCTTTGCCCAGCATGCCAAGAGCCGTGAAGGCAAGGCCCAGGTGGAACTGGCGCAGCTCGAATACCTCCTGCCACGACTGCGTGGCTGGGGCGAATCGATGTCCCGCCAGGCCGGTGGCCAGGTGGGCGGCGCGGGCGCAGGCATGGGTTCGCGCGGACCTGGCGAAACGAAGATTGAACTGGACCGCCGCCGGATCCGTACCCGCATGGCCAAGCTCCGTCGGGAAATCGCCGCGATGAAGCCGGCGCGGGAAACAAAGCGGGCCAACCGCCGTCGTAATTCAGTGCCGTCCGTTGCGATTGCCGGGTATACCAATGCCGGGAAGTCCTCGCTGCTGAACAGGCTGACCGACGCCGGAGTCCTCGTGGAGAACGCGCTTTTCGCCACCCTGGATCCCACCGTGCGAAAGGCCGAGACCTCCGATGGCCTCGGATACACGCTGGCGGACACCGTGGGTTTTGTCCGGTCACTGCCCACCCAACTCGTGGAAGCCTTCCGCTCCACGTTGGAGGAAGTGGCGGATGCGGACCTGATCCTGCACGTCGTGGACGTCTCCCACCCGGACCCCGAAGGCCAGATTGCTGCCGTCCGCAAGGTCTTCAGTGAAGTCGATGCCCGCAAGGTTCCCGAAATTATCGTCCTGAACAAGGCCGACGCCGCAGATCCGTTTGTGGTGGAGCGCCTCAAGCAGCGCGAGCCGCGGCACGTGGTGGTCTCGGCCCGCACGGGCGAAGGCATCGCCGAACTGCTGCAGGCCATCAGCGAAGGGATTCCGAGGCCCAGCGTCAAGCTGGAACTTCTCATTCCCTACGACCGCGGCGACCTGATCAGCAAACTGCACGAGACCGATGCCGAGATCGTGAGCCTGGAACACGGCGAACACGGTACTCGCGCTGTCGTTATGGTCAGGGAAGGCCTCGCGGCTGAACTGGAATCCTTCATCAGCAATGAGTGAGGTTGTGGCGGGGGAAGCCAAAGCTACGGCGGGCGAGCAATTTGTGATCGAATTGCTCGACCGCGCCGTGGCCGGGATGGGCGGTCAAAGCCGCAGCGGCCAGCACGAGATGGCCAGGCAGGTTGCCCGGGCCATCGAAACCGGAGACCACCTCCTGGTCCAGGCCGGCACCGGCACGGGTAAGTCGCTGGCCTACCTGATTCCGCTCATTGCGCACTCGCTCGTCAGCAACAAGCCCACCCTGGTGTCCACAGCCACGCTTGCGCTGCAGACCCAGATTGTGGGGCGCGACCTTCCGCGGCTGCTGAAGACCATCACCCCTGCCCTGGACCGCCCGGTCAAGGTGGCCCTCGTCAAGGGCCGCTCCAACTATGTGTGCCAGCACAAGCTCGAAGGCGGGTTCCCCTCCGAGGAACCCGCCGAGGGCCAACTGTTCTCCCTCGGTGAAGACACCAGCGTCCCGCATTTCGCCGCTGCGCTGGGCGGACCCTCCTCGCAGCTGGGCAAGGAAGTGGTGCGGCTGCGCGAGTGGGCGGAAAAGACCACCACAGGCGACCGTGACGAACTTCTTCCCGGCGTCACCGACCGCGCCTGGCGGCAGGTCTCGGTGACGTCCATGGAATGCCTGGGCGCCCAGAAATGCCCCATGGCAGCCGAGTGCTTCAG
>DASSIA010000172.1:0-9802 GCA_035692345.1 Arthrobacter sp.
AGACTCGCGTAAAGTAATTCGAGGTTCGGGGAGCGAGAAACTCCGCGAAACACAAAATGCGCCCATAGCTCAGCTGGATAGAGCGTCTGTCTACGGAACAGAAGGCCGGGGGTTCGAATCCCTCTGGGCGCACAGAGAAAGGCCTGCACCGGTTCGCCGGTGCGGGCCTTTTGTCTTTAACCTCGATGGACCCAGCCGGCTCCCCGGCGGGAATGCGTCACTTTTGGTAACGAAAGCCCCGTCCGGCCCTGGATTTACGCGGCCATCACTCCCCTGGGCGGCCAATAGTTACGCCATTCGGCCTGCAACCCAGAGCCAGCGCCTCCCGAAGCCCGGGCGTAGGCTGGACAAATGACGCCTGCAGCCCTGGACCGTGAATTCGATGTCATTGTGATCGGCGCGGGTGCCGTGGGAGAAAACGTCGCGGACCGGGTGGTTCAGGGCGGACTCACGGCGGTCCTGATCGAAGCCGAACTGGTGGGCGGCGAATGCTCTTATTGGGCCTGCATGCCATCCAAAGCCCTGCTCCGCCCGGGCACCGCCCTGCACGGCGCACAGTCGGTACCCGGGGCAGCAGAAGCCGTCACGAGGACCCTGGATTCTGCGGCCGTCCTCAAGCGCAGGGACTACTTCACGGCCAACTGGCAGGACGACAGCCAGCTGAAGTGGCTGGAAGATACCGGGATCAATCTCATCCGCGGCCACGGCTGGATCACCGGGCCCCGTGCCGTTGAAGTAGCCGGCCTGGACGGCAACACGTACCGGCTCAAGGCGCGGCACGCCGTCGTACTGGCCACAGGCTCGACACCCAATCAGCCGCCCATCGCGGGGTTGGCCGATCTCCAGGTCTGGGGGACGCGCGAAGCCACGTCGGCCAAGGAGGTGCCCGGGCGCCTCGCTGTGGTGGGCGGGGGTGTGGCAGGGACCGAGTTGGCGCAGGCATTCGCACGCCTGGGCTCGGACGTGACCATCGTGGCCAGGAGCGGACTCCTGGGCACTTTCCCGGCAGAGGCCACCAAGCTCGTCATCGCCGGGTTGCGTGCGGACGGCGTGGAGATCCACCTCAACACGTCCACGGAACAGATCCGCGAAAACGACGACGGCACCTTCACCCTGACGCTGCGGGATCCCACGCTGGACGGCCAAATCGACGTGACTGCCGACAAGGTCCTGGTGTCCACGGGCCGGCACCCTGCCCTCGAAGGCCTTGGGCTGGAAAGCCTCGGCTTCGAGGCGGCGGACGGAGGGCCGCTGAGGCTCACCACCGACTCCACCGGACTAGTCCACGGCGCCCAGGGCGCCTTGGACGCGGCGGGCGGCCGCCCGAGCGGCGCCCCGGACGCGGAACCGTGGCTCTACGCTGTCGGGGACGCCGCCGGCAGGAACTTTTTCACGCACCAGGGCAAGTACGAGGCCCGTGCTACCGGCGACGCCATCGCCGCCCGTGCCAAGGGCAAACTGAAGGGCACCCCGGCGCCCTGGAGCCGCTACGCCCAGACCGCCAACCAGCACGCCGTGCCGAACGTTGTCTTCACCGATCCCGAACTGGCCGCCGTGGGGCGCACCCTTGAGCAGGCGACGCGGGACGGCTACAACGCCTCCTCCGTGGAGCTGCCCATCGAGGTGTCGGGGTCATCCCTGCATTCCGAGCACTACGAAGGCTGGGCACAGCTGGTGGTGGACGAGGACCGCGGGGTCCTGCTTGGCGCCACGTTCGCCGGCCCGGACGTGGGTGAACTGCTGCATGCCGCGACCATTGCCGTGGTGGGCGAGGTCCCGCTTGAGCGGCTGTGGCATGCCGTGCCATCGTTTCCCACCATCAGCGAAGTGTGGCTGCGGCTGCTGGAGAAGTACGGCTTATAGCCGCGCCGGCGCCGCCCGCTGCTCTATTTGAACTGACTGGTCAGTTTAGTTAGACTGGGAGCAGACATACACCGGCGAAAGGCCATCTTTGCTCTCCGTACAGCAACTCCATATGAAGGGCCGGCGCGGCTTCCTGCTTCCGCCAACCTCTCTGCGGGCCGGACGCGGTGAGCTTCTGCTCGTCGCCGGCGAACGCCAGGACCAGCGGACAGCCCTTGCCCTGGCCATCAGCGGACGGATGAAACCCACCGGCGGCCGGATCGCGTGGGACGGGATCGAACGCACCAAATCCCTCCGCCTCGCGAGCGCCCTGGTGGATTCCCCGAACGTGAACGAACCCGAGCAGCACCTGAGCGTCCGCGACCTTGCCACCGAGGATCTGGCACTGGTCCCCCGGCGCTACCGGGGCGCGCTCCTCAGCAAGCCCTGGCTCAAGGTCAACAGCTTCGAGGACATCGCGGACCTGTGGACCGAACAGCTGCCGCCGGACCGCCGGATGGACCTGCTGACCTCCCTCGCCCTGGCCAACCCGCACACCGACCTGCTGGTAGTGGACTCCCCCGACAGGCATAGTGCCCACGCTGCGGATTGGCTCCCGCGGCTGGAGGAGCTGGCGTACGACGGCGGCCGGCCACTCGCCGTCGTCGTCACCGTTACTGCCCTCCCGGCCGGGTGGACGGGACCGGCAGCGGTCATCGGCAATTCAGTCCACCACCCCGACGCAGCACCGGCTGTGGCGGCAGAAAATGAACGTCAACCAGAAACCGAGGATGCCAAGTGACCGTGCTGCGGCTGGCCCGTTCCGAACTCAAGCGGATGACCGGCGGGCTGCTGCCGAAGCTGACCATCCTGGCCCTGATCATGGTGCCGCTGCTGTACGGCGCCGTGTACCTGTACGCCAACTGGAACCCCTACGGGAACCTGAACCAGATCGACGCCGCCCTGGTGGTCGAGGACACCGGCGCCACCGCCAGCAACGGCGCGCCACTCCAGGCAGGGAGGAAGGTGGCGGACAGCCTGGTGGACGGCAACGTCTTCAACTGGAAACCGGTCCCCACCGCGGCGGAGGCCGATGCCGGAGTCAGCAGCGGCAAATACGCCTTTGCGCTGAAAATCCCGGCGGACTTCTCCACCAACCTGGTCTCGCCCGGCAGCTTCGATTCGGCCAGCCAGGCGATGCTGAACGTCACCACCAACGATGCCAACAACTACCTGCTGAGCACCATCGTGGACAAGCTGACCACCGCAGTGCACACCACCGTGGCCAAGGAAGTAGGCGAAGAAACGGCAACCCAGCTGCTCACCGGCTTCGGCACCATCCATGCCCAGATGCTTAAGGCCGCCGACGGCGCCGGGCAGCTCGCCGACGGCGTGGGAACCCTCCGCGACGGGGCAGTCGCCCTGCATGCCGGCACCGGTGAGCTCAGCGCCGGCGCTGACCAGCTGTACGCCGGGCAGGTGAAACTGCGTGACGGTGCCAATCAGCTGACAGACGGCGCCGGGCAGCTCAGCAGCGGGCTCTCCGTCCTGAAGGACAAGACCGCCATGCTGCCCACGGACACGCAGACGCTGGCCAATGGCGCGGCCCAGGTGGCCGCAGGAAACGCGCAGCTGAACACCAAGGTCCAGGATGTGGTGACCCAGCTTGATGCCGCGGACCAGGGGCTCCGGACCAGGGTGGTCGAGTCAAACGCCCGCCTGGTCGCCTCGGGGGACCTCACCCAGTTGCAGGCCGACAAAATCCTTGCCGATTTCGATAGAGCTGCCGCCTCCAGCCCCGTGGCAGCAGCGAAGACCCGGATCCAGACCGACGCCACCCAGATCCAGCAGCTCGCGGACGGCTCCGAAGCCGTGAGCGTCGGCGCAGCCCGGCTGGCAACGGCCACCCCCGCACTGAAGGACGCCATCGGCCAGGCCTCCAGCGGGGCCGACCGGCTCCACACCGGGGCGGCCACGCTGGCCACCGGCCAGCAGTCTGCGCTGGACGGCGCAGGACGGCTCGCCGAAGGGGCACAGAAGCTCGACGCCGGAGCGGGGCAGCTTGAAGCGGGCGCCCGCACCGCCGCTGACGGCTCGCGGACACTGGCCGACGAAATTGCCAAGGGAGCCGGGCAGGTGCCCAATCCGGACGCTTCACAGAAGACCAGCCTTTCGGAGGTGATTGCCGACCCGGTTGCGGTCAGCAATGTATCCCAGGCAAAAGCCGGTTCATACGGCGCGGGACTGGCACCGTTCTTCCTGACGCTCGCGTTGTGGATCGGCATCTTTATGCTGGTCCAGGCGATGCGGCCCATCACGCAGCGGGCCCTGGCGTCGAACGCCCCGGCCTGGAAAATCGCCGTCGGCGGCTGGCTTCCATTCCTGGCTGTCTCCGTGGTTCAGGCCAGCCTGCTGACCCTCGTGGTGGATCTGGCACTGGGCCTCAACCCCGTGCATCCGGTGCTGATGTGGCTGTTTATGCTGGCCGCGGCCATGGCATTCAGCGCGCTTATCCAGGGCATTGTGGCGCTGTTGGGATCACCCGGAAAGCTTGTGGTGCTGGTCCTGCTGGTGCTGCAGCTGGTCTCCTCCGGCGGCACGTTCCCCTGGCAGACCACCCCGCAGCCACTCCACGTGGTCCACGAGCTCCTGCCTATGGGCTACGTGGTCACGGGTATGCGGCACCTGATCTACGGTGCTGACCTGTCCATGATTGTGCCCACTGTCCTGGGGCTGCTCGGCTACACGCTGCTGGGCGCCGCGATGTCCACCTTTGCAGTCCGGAAGCACAAATATTGGACCCTCAAGACGCTCAAGCCGGAGATCGCGGTATGAGCGCCGGGACGCCGGAAGAGGCTCCCGTCGCCAGGAAGCTACGCCCGGAACGCACCAACGCCACGCGGCAGAAGCTCTTCGACGCCTCCATGGAGCTGATCGGGGAACGGGGCGTCGCCGGCGTGACCATGGACGAGATCGCGGCCGCGGCCGGCGTCTCCAAGGGGACTGTGTATTACAACTTCGGCAGCAAGTCGGATCTGGTGGCGCAGCTGCTGCGGCACGGCGTGGACATTCTGAAGGCACGCCTGCTGGGCGGGGCCGGGCATCCGGAAGCCGATCCGTTGCTGGCCATGGAGGCAATGATCGGCAAGGCCATGGATTTTATGGACGAGTACCCGTCGTTCGCCCGCCTGTGGGTCAGCGAAAGCTGGCGGACTCCCAGCGAATGGCAGGACACGTTTGCTGTGCTCAGGTCCGAACTCCTGGCGGTCATCGGAGCGGCCATAGAGAAGGTGGCTGCCGCCTATCCGGTGGACGGAACCATTTTGCGGGGCAGCTTGGAAACAGCCATCTTTGGTGCCTGCTTTGTGGTGGGGCTGGACCGCCAGACCTACAATCCCGAGCGCACCCGTGACCAAAGCGTTGCAGCAATCATGGCCATCATGCGCGGCTACGTCCGCAAGTAGCGGGATGATTGAACACATGCGCCACATGGGTAACAGCGGAAAGTTCGCCGTGATCGCGGCCATCGCCGCCTTCGGCATGCTGGTGCTCACCGCCATCACCCTGGAAGAGGCCGTGATGGTCACGTTCCTGGGCCTGCTTGCCCTGGCCTACACCGCGGCAGTGGCCGAGGTCCTGGCCCGCAGGCGCCATGTTGCCCTGGTCGCAACCGGCGTGGGAACCAGCCTCACTCTTGCCTTTTCCCTGGCCTTCGTGAGCACCTGGGAGCTTGCCTATGCAGGTCAGTCGTCCTTCCTTGGCACACCGCTCCCCACCGGGGATCCCGACAACTACTTCTACTGGGGTGCCGCTTCAGCAGTGGCCACGCTGTTGGTCCTCTTCCTGGGCGCAGCCTGGCCAGGGGGAAGGCGGCTGGGGACTGCGAAACGGAGGCCCTCGCCAGCCAAGCGGCGGCCGGTATCCGCTACCGTCCGGCCGCCCGCCCGAGGTGGAGCTCAGCGCACAGCCAGGCGGCCGTCGTCGTCCGCCTCTTCGGCCCGCAAGCCGCGCTCCGGGACGGGCTCCAAAGCGGGTACCAAACCGGCGCCTCGAACCGCCGCCCGGCGCTGACGCCGCGTGGCGCCGCCGGTGAGCACCGCCGTCGCCACCCCTCCGAGGAGGAGCAGCCCGCCGGCCAGTTCGGCAGGGGTTGGCACCTCCGCCAGCGCCAGCCAGGCAGCGCTCATGCCCACCACGGGAACGAGCAGGGTGAAGGGCACCACGGCCGACGACGGGTAGCTGGCCAGCAGCCGGTTCCAGATTCCATACCCCACCAGCGACGCGAAAATGGCCGTGTACAGCGCGCTGAGGACGGTGGCGGGCTGCAGGTCCGCCAGCGTACCGAGCACGGCGTCCGGGCCGTCCACCAGCAGGGAGAGTCCGGCAAGCGGCAGCGGCACCACTGCGCCGGACCAGACCACCAGCCCAAGCCCCGACGCGGCTTTCGCCTGGCGGGCGATAACGTTCCCCGCCGCCCAGGAGAGCGCCGCACCGAGCACGATGATAAGCGGCAGGAGCGGGGCAACGGCGCTGCGGCCCACCGCCACGACGGCCAGGCCGGCGACGCCAAGGACGACGCCGACCAGCTGGCGGCGGCTGGGCCGCTCCCCCAGGAACCCGGCGGCCAGGAGCACGGTCAGCAGCACCTGTGCCTGCAGCACCAGGGAGGCAAGGCCCGCCGGCATCCCAAGCGCCATGGCCAGGTAGAGGAGGCCGAACTGCCCCGCGCTCATAAAGAGCCCGACGCCGATGATCGCCTTCCAGCTGACGTCCGGCTTCCGGATGAAGAAGATCCACGGGAAGACGACCAGGACGAACCGCATCGCCACAAACAGCAGCGGGGGAACCTCGCGGCCATTGGCATGCAGCCCGAAGTCGATGGCCACGAAGTTCAGTCCCCAGAGAACGGCAACCAGGGCGGCGAGGAGGGAGTGTCGGAGGTTCACGAGTCCAACTCTTGCAGACCCAAGAATGAAGCACCAGCGTTGTATTCTGTGTGTAATCATGTACGTTTGCTTCATGATTGAGATTGGTTCGCTCCGGGCCCTCGCAGCGGTTGAACAGCACGGATCCGTCATAGCCGCATCGGAGGCCATGGCTTTCAGCCCGTCCGCTGTCTCCCAGCAGATCAAGAAACTGGAGAAGCAAACGGGGTTCGCCGTCCTGGAACGCCGCGGCCGGGGAGTGCTGCTGACCGAGCGGGGCCTCACCCTGGCGGCCTACGGCCGGCGCATCCTGGCAGAGCTCGAGGAACTGGAATCCACCCTGTTGGCGGATCCGGCCAAACCGACCGGACACCTGAGGGTGGTGGCATTCTCCACGGCCTGCCGGGGCCTTGTGGGACCGCTGCTGGGACGGCTGGCTTCGTCCGGCGCGGATCTGGAGCTTAGCGTGCTTGCCGAAGACCCGCGGGAAGCCGTGGCGCGGGTGGCCAACGGCGAGGCAGACCTGGGTGTGGTGCACAACTGGAACTCCGTCCCGCTGGTCATCCCGGAGCACATGACGCTCGAGTGGCTGTGTGAGGACATAGCGGACCTGCTGGTGCACCACACCCATCCGCTGGCAGTACACAGCAAGGTGGAACCGGCCGACCTCGTGGATGAGCGGTGGATCAGCACACCGCACGGAGCCATCTGCAACGAGGCGCTGCTGAGGATCTTCGCCGATCTTGGCCGCGTGCCGGACATCCGGGTTTACGACCCCGACTTCGCCACCCATATTGCCCTGGTGGAGCAGGGAGCTGTCGTGGCGCTGGTCCCCCGGCTTGGCCGGCCTGCCCTGCCCCCGGACGTCGTCTCCGTGCCCCTGGTCAATCCTGTCCAGGTCCGGCAGGTGGGACTCGTGTATCGCAGGACCATGACGGCCAGCCCGGGTATCCGGCATGTCGCGGGACTGTTGCGGGAGGTTGCCGGGCCCGGCGGGGTTGCCGGCTCCGGTGGGGTTGCCGGCTCCGGCGGGGTTGCGGGGCCCGGCGGGGTTGCCGGCTCCGGTCGTGTCGCTGCGCCCGGTGGGGTTGCGGGGCCCGGCGGGGTCAGTGGGCGCGCGGAACCTTGAATTTGGTCAGCCGGGCGTCCTGCCCGTCCAGCTCGGCCCAGGTTTTTTCCGTTTCCAGCACCGTGAGGGCACTGGTGGGGTACCGGGTTGCGGCATCCATGTAGGCATCGTGGTTCGAGTCCCGTGACGCCAGGTGCATGGCGAGGTCCTGGACTCCGGGCATGTGCGAGATCAGCATCAGGGTGGTGACGGTGTCCGGCACATGGTTGACCACGGTGAGCATGCGCAGCGCGGAGGCGGAGTAGAGGCCGTCCTCAAGCTTCGGCGTCGGCGCTTTGTCCCCTAATTCGGAGCACACCCAGGTGCAGGTCTGGCGGGTTCGGAGGGCACTGGAACACAGGATGAAATCGGGGAAGATGCCGTGCTTGACCAGCCACTTCCCGGCCAGCGGCGCTTCCCGGTGCCCTCGTTCCTCCAGCGGCCGCTCATGATCCGCCACCCCACCGGGCCAATCGGCCTTAGCATGGCGCATTATCACCAGGCGTTTGATGTGGTGGTCACTCATCCCCCAAGCCTAAACCCGCAGAGGTACATACTCACTGGCCGCGAAAGCGAAAGCGGCCGACCCCCATGGGAACGGCCGCTTTCGTGCGTAGCTGAGGGACTAGATCGAGTATTCAGGAGCGGCCCAGACCACAACTTCGGGGTGCTCGTAGAAGCGGTAACCCTGGCCGCGGACGGTGCGGACGGTGTTGGCGAGGCGGCCCAGCTTGGAGCGGAGGCGGCGGATGTGGACGTCGATGGTGCGCTCGTTGGGGACTTCCTCGGCGTTGCGCCACAGGCCTTCGAGCAGCTCATCGCGGCCCACGGTGCGGGTGCCGTTTTCCACGAGGTAGTTCAGGAGTTCGAATTCCTTGAAGGTCAGGTTCAGGGATTCGCCGTCGAGGGCGACTTCGCGGCGGGCCAGATCGATCAGGACGCCGGACGGGCGCGGGTCCTGCGGCTGCAGCCGGGACGTCTCGGTGCGCTTCTGTGCGTTCACGGTGGGGTCACCGAAGGTGGAACGGACGACGTCGAGCGCGGAACCCGGGGTGCTCGCCGGGGCCACGGCCACGGCAGCGTAGCTTTCCGCACCGGTCACGAGGGACTGTGCGTAGGCGCGGATCTCCTGGGCAAGCTTGGCAATGGAAGTACCCGCGGCCGCTGCGGTTTCTTCGTCAATGCCCATGTACAGGACAAACCCGCGGGCCACGGTGTCGTTCGCCACGGGCCGTACGGCATTGGGCCCTGCCACAACCGGCGTCGGAGCGGTCAGCGGCGCGGCTTCGGCGGGCTGGACTGCCCTGAGCTGGCCATAGGAATTCGGGTTGTACCCCTGGGGTGCGTAGCCGGGGGTGCCGGGAGCGAACGCCGGGCGGGCACCGAACCCTTGACGGAGGCCGGAAGCCTGGCTGGCCTTTCCTGCGTTACGGACGGAGATGTGGACGTATCCGGATGCAACTGACATGAATGCTTACCTCAATGTGAATGGCCGTCATCGCGGCTCGAATGCTGGTTGTCCCCGCAATGGGTCTGGGGAGGGCGCCCTACGCTGGGCTGGGGGCGAATGCCTAAGAACTTCGTGGGGTCTGAAGGTCAGGCGTGCATTCGACAACAGCGCATGTCGGCAGCAGCGGATGTGCTGGGCCAATATTCTGCGGCTGCAGGTGCTGTTGAGTTCTTGTTCACAATTGAAAGTGTGCAACGTAACAATGAAAACTTGCAAGTAACAATGGGGGCCTTGTTCCGCATCGTGAGACAGAATGGCAAATTGTGCCATAGATCACCATTCGGACATGACGGCAAAAGACCACATGTTACCGGCAGAGGACTGCCATGTTCGCTATGTTTGCAAACATTGTGCGGCCGAAAGTGCTGATAAGCACATTAAATTCATCGCGGAATGCGATAGCGAAATTGCCCGGGT
>DASSIA010000173.1:0-4012 GCA_035692345.1 Arthrobacter sp.
CTCCGGGACCACCGGCAAGCCCAAGGGCCTGGTGCACACCTCCGGCGGCTACCTGACCCAGGCGTCCTGGAGCTTTGAGCACCTGTTCAGCAACCCGGACCCGGCGCTCCGGGACCAGGACGTGCACTGGTGCACCGCCGATCTCGCCTGGGTCACGGCGCACACCTACGAGATCTACGGCCCGCTTTCCAACGGTGTCACGCAGGTGATCTTCGAAGGCACGCCGAACACCCCGCACCCGGGCCGGCACTTCGAAATCATCGAACGCTACGGCGTCACGCAGTACTACACGGCACCCACCCTGGTCCGCTCCCTCATGGGCTGGTTCCCGGACGGCGTGCCGGACACTTATGACCTCTCGTCCATCCGGATGCTCGGCACCGTGGGCGAGGCCGTCAACCCCGAGGCCTGGCGCTGGCTCCGCGAGAATGTGGGCGCCGGGACAGCGCCTGTGGTGGACACGTGGTGGCAGTCCGAAACCGGCGCCACCATCCTCTCCCCCGCCCCGACGGACACCGAGTTCAAGCCGGGCTGCGCGGCCCGCCCGCTGCCGGGCGTCAGCACCAGGATCGTGGACGACGCCGGCAATGCAGTGCCGCCGGGCGTTCAGGGCTTCATTGTGGTTGACGCTCCCGGGCCCGCCATTGCGCGCACCGTCTGGGGCAACCCCCGCCGCTACTACGACTCCTACTGGAGCCAGTACGTGGAGCAGGGCTGGTTCCTGGCCGGCGACGGCGCCAAGTACGACGCCGACGGCGACATCTGGATCCTGGGCCGCGTGGACGACACCCTCAACGTCTCCGGCCACCTGCTGTCCACCATCGAGATCGAGTCAGCGCTGGTGTCGCACCCGGACGTGGTGGAGGCCGGCGTGTGTCCGGTCGCCGATCCCAAGACCGGGCACGCGATCGTCGCGTTTGTGGTGCTGAAGGCCGGGGTTTCGGCGGGCTCAACCACCGATCCGGTGATTGAGCTTGTCGAAATCCAGGACCGTCTCAAAGCACACGTCGCGACGGCGATCGGTCCGATCGCGAAGCCGCGCGACGTCGTCGTCGTTCCCGACGTACCCAAGACCCGCAGCGGCAAGATCATGCGCCGGCTGCTGACCCAACTGTTCGAGGGGACCGCCCTGGGCGACACCACCTCACTCCAAAACGAACCGGCGATTGCCGGCATCCAGGACGTCCTGCGCGAGCGGACCCTAGTAAAGGAAAACTCATGACCGACATCAGCAACGTTGCCCGCCTTTCGGAGCCGCTCAAGTTCGCGTACTGGGTGCCGAACGTTTCCGGCGGCCTGGTGGTCTCCACCATCGAACAGCGCACCGGCTGGGACTTCGACTACAACAAGAAGCTCGCTCAGATCGCCGAGAACTCCGGCTTTGAGTACGCCCTCACGCAGACCCGCTACGCCGCCTCCTATGGAGCCGACAAGCAGCACGAGGCCACGTCCTTCTCCCTGGCCCTGCTCGCCGCCACCGAGCGCCTCAAAGTCATTGCCGCCGTCCACCCGGGCATGTGGCACCCCGGTGTGCTGGCCAAGTACATCATCACCGCGGACCACATCTCCAACGGCCGCGCCGCCGTCAACATCGTCTCCGGCTGGCTCAAGAACGAGTTCACCAACTTCGGCCTCGAGTGGCTGGAGCACGACGAACGCTACGTCCGCACCGAGGAATTCATCAAGGTGCTGCGCGGCCTGTGGACCGAGCAGGACTACAGCCAGTCCGGCAAGTACTACAACATCACCGACTTCACCCTGAACCCGGCGCCCGTGGACGTTCCCGGCCGCGCGCACCCGGAAATCTTCTTCGGCGGAAACTCGACGGCGGCGCAGGCCACCGCGGGCCGCGTGGCCGACTGGTACTTCTCCAACGGCAAGGACCTGGAAGGCTTCAAGGAGAACATCGCAGGCGTGGTTGCGGCTTCAGGTGAGACCAAGCGCGGCACCGACGGCGCCCTGGCCGCCCCGCGGTTTGGCCTCAACGGGTTCGTCATCGCCCGCGACTCCGAGAAGGAAGCCCGCGACACCCTGCGCGAAATCGTGGAGAAGGCGCACCGCCCCGCCGTCGAAGGCTTCCGCGACGCCGTGCAGGAAGCCGGCGCGTCCACCAAGGACGGCAAGGGCATGTGGGCCGACTCGAGCTTCGAGGACCTGGTCCAGTACAACGACGGCTTCAAGACCCAGCTGATCGGCACCCCGGAGCAGATCGCCGAGCGGATTGTCGAGTACAAGAAGATCGGCGTGAACCTCTTCCTCACCGGCTACCTGCACTTCCAGGAGGAAGTGGCAGCGTTCGGCCAGGACATCCTGCCGATCGTCCGCGAACTCGAAGCCGACCTGGCCCGCAAGAACGGCACCGAGCTCGATCTCTCCAACACTCCCGTCGCCGAGACGGTGGCTGCGTAATGGCCGACCGCAAGTTCGGCTTCCGTACCCGCGCGCTGCACGCCGGCGGCACTCCCGACGCCGAGCACGGCGCCCGTGCGGTGCCGATTTACCAGACCACGTCCTTCGTGTTCAAGAGCACCCAGGACGCGGCCAACCTGTTCGCGCTGCAGAAGTACGGCAACATCTACTCCCGGATCGGCAACCCCACCGTCGCAGCATTCGAGGAGCGCATCGCGTCCCTCGAAGGCGGCATCGGCGCGGTGGCCACGTCGTCGGGAATGGCCGCGGAGTTCATCACATTCGCCGCGCTCACCCAGTCCGGGGACCACATCGTGGCGGCTTCCCAGCTGTACGGCGGCACCGTGACGCAGCTGGACGTGACGCTCCGCCGCTTCGGCGTGGACACGACCTTCGTGCCGGGCACGGACCCCGCGGACTATGCCGCGGCGATCCGGGACAACACCAAGGCGATCTTCGTCGAGGTGGTGGCCAACCCGTCGTCGGAAGTCCAGGACCTTGACGGGCTGGCAAAAATAGCGCACGACGCCGGCATCCCCCTCGTGGTCGACGCCACCTTGAGCACGCCGTACCTTGTGCGCCCGATCGAGCACGGAGCGGACATTGTGATCCACTCCGCCACCAAGTTCCTCGGCGGCCACGGCACCACCCTGGGCGGCGTGATTGTGGAAAGCGGCCGGTTCAACTGGGGCAACGGCAAGTTCCCCACCATGACCGAGCCGGTGGCCTCTTACGGAAACGTTTCCTGGTGGGAGAACTTCGGCGAGTACGGCTTCCTGACCAAGCTTCGCAGTGAGCAGTTGCGGGACATCGGTCCTGCGCTGTCCCCGCTGTCCGCGTTCCAGCTGCTGCAGGGCGTGGAAACCCTCCCGCAGCGCCTGGACGAACACCTGAAGAACGCACAGGCTGTGGCCGAGTGGCTTGAAGCGGATCCGCGCGTGGCCTACGTCAACTTCTCCGGGCTTCGCTCCCACCCGCACTTTGAGCGGGCCAAGAAGTACCTGCCGCTGGGCCCCGGCTCCGTGTTTTCCTTCGGCGTGAAGGGTGGCCGTGCGGCCGGGCAGAAGTTCATCGAATCCCTGCAGCTGGCCTCGCACCTGGCCAACGTGGGAGATTCCCGCACCCTGGTGATCCACCCGGGTTCCACGACGCACCAGCAGCTGAGCCCGGCCCAGCTGGAGTCCGCGGGTGTTCCCGAGGACCTCGTCCGAATTTCCGTGGGCCTGGAGGACATCGACGACATCCTGTGGGACCTGGACCAGGCACTGACTGAGGCTTCGTCGCCGGCAGTCGAGCTTGCCGAGGCCGATTCCTGCACGATTGGAGCACGCGCATGAGCACCGAACCCCGTATCTGGGAAGGACCCTCCGCTCCGGAGCGCCTGAACCTGCTGCGCTCAGCCAAGTCGATTGCGATCGTGGGCGCCTCGGACAAGCCGTCCCGGGCCAGCTACTTTGTGGCGACGTACCTGCAGTCGTCCACCAGGTACAAGGTGTACTTCGTGAACCCCGTGGTCAAGGAGATCCTTGGTGAACCCACCTACGCCTCACTGGCCGATCTTCCCGAGAGCCCGGACATCGTGGATGTGTTCCGCAAGCACGAT
>DASSIA010000174.1:0-4315 GCA_035692345.1 Arthrobacter sp.
GAGCCGGTCATAGAAGTCCAGTCCCGCAGGGTTCACCGGACCGCTGCCGTTGGGCTGGATCCGGGGCCAGGACAGCGAGAAACGGTACGAGTCGACGCCGAGCTGCTTCATAAGGGCCACATCGCCGGGCATGCGGTGGTAATGGTCGCATGCGACGGCCGGGCTGTGGCCGTCCACGATGGCACCCTCCTTCGCCGAAAACACATCCCACCCCGCCGGGCCCCGGCCGTCTTCGGTGAGCGCACCCTCAATCTGGAAAGCGGCCGTGGCCACCCCCAGCGTGAAGTCCGCAGGGATGCGGGCGGCCAGGTCCTTGGCGGAAACGTGCATGAAGTCAGCCCTTCGCGAAAGAGGAAGCATGGAACGGGTAGGACCCAGAATGGCATACCCGGGCGTGCCTGGCGAGTGGCACTGCTAGGGTCTGTGCATGGACGAAAAACTGGGGAAGTTCATCGACGATTTTTCCGAGCTGGTTCAGCTGGCGCAGGCCGGAAACCACCGGCAGCAGGCGGGCAAGCAGCTGCTGGAAGCATTGACTGAGCACCTGGGCGAGCCGGCTGAAGGCCTCTCCGTGGTGGTGGAAACCATCCCGCCCCACCGGTTTGTGGACGCCGATATCCTGATGGCGGACTTTGCCGCACAGGATCCGGAAAGCCGGCTGGTGGGCATCGGCGGTGGCGGCCAGCGGCACCACCAGTCGCTCAGTGACATGGTGCAGCAGTCGCAGCTTTTTCCACAGTTCCCGCTGTCCCGGCCGGAGTACGCCAACCTTGCTGTGGGACCCGACCAGCAGCGCCAGGCGGTGGCCATCGGGCTCTGGCTCTTCAGTTTCGACGGCGCCCCGCTGGCCGTGCTGCAGCGCGATGCGGACCCGCGCACCGGCCGTCAAAGCGCCACTTTGGAACTGCTGGCCCCACGGCCGGCCGCCGGCACCCGGTTCCTGGCCGAATTCCGCCTCCGGATGGACAACAACAGCGTCCTCAAGGGACAGGTCATTTCCCTGGTCATGTCCGAGTATGGGCCGAGCACCGCGGGGGTGACATTCCACCACCGCCCCAGCCTCCCGGCGTCGGACATTATCCTGCCGGAGGGCCTCCTGCAGCGGGTGGTGGACCACACCGTGGGCATCGCCACGCACCGGGCATCCCTTAAGGCGCATGGTCAGCACCTCAAACGCGGCATCCTGCTGTACGGCCGGCCCGGAACCGGTAAGACGCACACGGTCCGGCACCTTTTGAGCGAGAGTGAAGGGTCGACGGCGATCCTCCTCGCGGGCGGGTCCCTCGCCAGGATCTCGGAAGCCGCCCGCATGGCGCGGGCGCTGCAGCCCTCGATCGTGGTGTTGGAGGACTGCGACCTGATCGCCGAGGACCGGAGCTTCGGGCACGGGCCGCAGCCGCTGTTGTTTGAGGTCCTTGATGCAATGGACGGGCTGGACAACGACGCCGACGTCGCCTTTGTCCTCACCACCAACCGGCCGGACATGCTCGAACGTGCCCTGGCCCAGCGCCCCGGCAGGGTGGACCTTGCCGTGGAAATCCCGTTGCCGGCTCAGGCCGAGCGGGTCAGGTTGCTCGAACTGTACGCCCGCAAGGTCTCCTTCAGCCCGGAGGCGCTGGACGCAGCGGCCGAACGCACCGCCGGGACCACCGCTTCCTTCGCCCGGGAACTGGTCCGCAGGGCCGTGGTGGCCGCGGCGTTGGAAGACGTCCCGGTCTCCGATGTCCATCTGGACGCCGCGGTGGAGGAGCTGATGGCCGATGCTGAAGCCCTCACCCGCAGCCTGCTGGGCAGCGGCTCGGACGCAACCGGGGCGCCTGGCTTCCCGACATCTGGCTTCCCGGGACACGGCATGCCTGGGCCGGGGATGCTTGGGCGAACTGGCTCAGTGTGAGCCGAAAAGGAATTCCTTAGCGTGGGCAACAGCCTTCCGGTAGGCATCGTTCCGGAGCGTGACAAGTTGCTCCGTGTCGCCGTCGGCCGGCTCCAGATAGCCCGTGTATCCGGGCCGGAGCACCCAGATGTCACCGGCGGGCGGGAGATAGAACACTCCGAAGGACCGCTGTTGCTCGTCTTCTGCGGTCCATACCGGCACCACCGCCAGGGCCGCGCCGGTGACGGGGTTGATCCACTGGGCCCTGGGCAATGGCTCTTCGTGGGCTTCGGGGTTCAGGAACGGTGCGGTGCCCTTGCCCCAGCGCCGTTCGAAGCGTTCGTGGAATGCAGGGATCAGGTGTGAATCGTAGCGGTGCCATTCGGTCATTGTTGTCTGCCTTCTCCTCGCGATGATGGCTGTCGTCTTACCGGCTTACGCCCAAGGTCCGCTTTCCCAGCGAACAGGAGTGATTCGGATGGTGCTGCCAGCTGGCACGTCCCGGCGACTGACCTTTCGGACGGGGATGACGATCGGACCGGAGCCCTGCGCGCTGTTGCCGGTCCGGGTCCTGTCGTAGGCTGCCCGCCGCGCCGGGTCACGGAGGACAGCGAAGGCCTGCATGATCTGCAGCAGCTCGACCCGGGAAGGGTCCCCGCCGGCTTTTGCGCCGTCGGTTACGCTGGCGTCGAGATCCGGGTGGTGGGAGCGCATCAGCACCCGGTAGGCCCGCGAGATCTCCTGCTGGCTGGCAGCGGGCTTCACGCGAAGCACCTCGTAGTAGTTCGGCTGGCTGTTCATGGCGGCTTCCCCGAAAAATTCCGATGGGCACGGCCCGGGGCGCGGCCGGCGGACGGCCGGGCGCCCCGGGTAACTGTTAGCCTCCGATTTCGTGCATCTGGCTCTTTGTCTCGATTTCGATCTTGCGCGGCCTGGCCTGCTCCGTCACCGGGATCCTCAGCGTCAGGACGCCTTGGTCGTAGCTGGCCTTGATGTGGTCCGTGTCCAGGGTGTCGCCGAGGATCAGTTGGCGGCTGAAAACGCCGCGGGGACGTTCAGAGGCCACCAGTTCAACGTTGGGCTGGGTCGGATCGAGGCGCTCCGCCCGGACCGTCAGGACATTGCGCTCGACGTTCAGGTCCACCGAGTCCACCTTGACGCCCGGAAGGTCGAACGCGACCACGAATTCGCCGTCTTCCTGCCAGGCATCCATGGGCATGGCCGCCGGCCGGGCCGCGGTGCCGAAGACCTGCTGGGTCAGCCGGTCCAGCTCCCGGAACGGGTCCGTACGCATTAACATCATTTCCCACTCCTTCAGCATGAGTTTGTTCATTTAGATCGCATACCCAACACCCTGCTATCTATGGTGGTGGATATAGATTTTTTATAGCACCCGTGCGAAACTGAAGCAAGACGCTTTGGAGGAAATTTGGAGCAGATATGACGGGGTCTACTACGGGACGTGAGCCGCCGCCCAGGGCCGAACGGGCACTGTACGCTATCTCGGTGGCGGCCCAACTGGCGGGCACCGGCCAGCAGAACATCCGGCTCTACGAGACACGGGGTCTGCTCACGCCCGCCCGAACCTCGGGTGGTACCCGCCAGTACAGCGACGCTGACATCGCTGTCCTACTGCACATCGGGGAACTACTGGAACAAGGACTCAACCTGGCCGGCGTCGCAAGAGTCCTGGAGCTTGAGGCTGCCAACGCGAGGCTGGCCCGCGCACTCAGGCGTGCCCGGCCACAACGCGGCTAGTCCTCCGATGTGTCGGCCTTGGAAAGCTCACCGGTGACCTTTTCGCCGGGAATCCGGGCGGTCCGCCAGGTGTCCAGTGCAATGACGGCACCCAGGATCACCAGGGACAGGGTAAACGACGCCAGCGCATCGCTGAACCAGTGGTAGCCGAGGTAGAGGCGGCAAAGCCCGGCCAGGACAACGCCGATGCCCGCCCCGATGAAACCCAGTACGGCCGCCCGCGGGTTTTCCCGCCGCGAAAAGACCAGGAAAGTAGTCACCAGCAGGAAGTCGCAGGCACCCAGGACATGGCCGGAGGGAAACGAGAACGTATGGTCGGCGCCGAACAGCATGAGGTCCACCGGCGGCCGTGAGCGCTGCACGATCGCCAGGATGATCTGCGAAATCACCACACCGGTGAGCATGGCGGCCGCGAGGACAACCGGCCGCCAGGCGTGCTTTGCGGCGAACCCCCAGACCACCGTCACCACCAGCACGATGATAGGCAGCGCGACCGGGCCGAAGACTACTGCCAGGAAGATCATCACAGCAGTAAGGGCATCTGACCGGATCGACACCAGCCACTCACGGATGGGCTCATCGGGACCCCAGGGGCCGGTGTTGCTTTGAAGCACCCCCACCATGGTGGCGATGAACAGCAGGGCGCCCAGCCCGATGAGGACAATGGCCGTCCGGTACAGGCCC
>DASSIA010000175.1:0-3294 GCA_035692345.1 Arthrobacter sp.
TCCACGCTGGTCAACGAGATCCTCTACAAGGTGTTGGCCAACAAGCTCAATGGCGCGAAACAGGTTGCCGGACGCCACAAAAGCATCCTTGGCCTGGAGCACCTGGACAAGGTGGTCCACGTCGACCAGAGCCCCATCGGGCGCACTCCGCGGTCAAACCCGGCAACCTACACGGGCGTCTTCGACAACATCCGCAAGCTTTTCGCAGAAACCACCGAGGCAAAGGTCCGCGGCTATTTGCCGGGCCGGTTCTCGTTCAACGTCAAGGGCGGGCGCTGCGAAGCCTGCTCGGGTGACGGCACGCTGAAGATTGAAATGAACTTCCTGCCGGACGTCTACGTCCCCTGCGAGGTGTGCCACGGCGCACGGTACAACCGTGAGACCCTCGAGGTGCACTACAAGGGCAAGACCATAGCCGACGTCCTGAACATGCCCATCGAAGAAGGCGCGGAGTTCTTCGCAGCCTTCTCGCCGATCGCCCGCCACCTGAACACGCTCGTGGACGTTGGCCTTGGCTATGTACGGCTGGGACAGCCGGCAACCACGCTCTCCGGCGGCGAGGCCCAGCGTGTCAAGCTTGCCGCGGAACTGCAGAAGCGCTCCAACGGGCGCAATGTCTACGTTCTCGACGAGCCCACCACCGGCCTGCACTTCGAAGACATCCGCAAGCTCCTGCTGGTCCTGCAGGGGCTGGTGGACAAGGGCAATACGGTGATCACCATCGAGCACAACCTGGACGTCATCAAGAGCGCCGACTGGATCGTGGATCTTGGCCCCGACGGCGGTTCCGGCGGCGGTCAGATCGTGGCCACAGGGACTCCTGAACAGGTGGCGAAGTCCGCCACGAGCCACACAGCGCCCTTCCTGGCGCAAATACTGAGCTAGGGGATGGTCCGCCGCGACGTATGCCGTGTCGGGCATGCGAGTTTCAGGCTTGCGCGGTGTCGTGAGAAACTAAGCCGGTGACTCAAACAACTGTGCCCGTGATCTTTGACCTGGATGGCACTCTTGTCGATCCGGCAGGCGGAATAACCGATGGAATCGCAGCGGCCCTCGCCGCTTCAGGACTCCCGGTTCCCGGCCAGGAGGTACTGGCCGCGATGATCGGCCCCAAACTCAGCGACTCGCTCCTGAGCGTCGCGAAGGTCCCGGCCGGGATGCTGGACGAAGTCATCCGGGCGTACCGGCAGTACTACCTGGCCACGGGGATTGCCCAGAGCCGGCTGTACCCAGGAATCAAGGACGTGCTGGAAGGCTATGCCGCCGAAGGCAGGGCAGTGGCTGTTGCCACCCAGAAGCCCGAGGGGCTGGCGCAGATCGTCCTGGGACACCACGGCATCGCCGGGCTGTTCCAGTCCATCAGGGGTTCTTCGGATAACGAATCCGCAACCGACGCTCCGGCCGGGAAGGCGGGCATTATTGCGGCCGCACTGGACGATCTGTCCACGCAGCACGCCGTGATGGTGGGCGACCGCGCCCAGGATGTCGCCGGTGCCATTGCAAACGGACTTGACTGCATCGGCGTGGGCTGGGGCTTCGCCCTCGACGGCGAGCTCGACGACGCCGGGGCCGTCGCCGTCGTCGACACCACTGCGCAAATGCTGGCTGCCGTCGGGCGTCTGGAAGCCATCCACAGCGCAGCGATGAGTGAGGTGCGCAACGATGGCACTGTTTGATGCGGTCCGCTGGACAACCCGCGGACTGATTTCCGGCACCTGCCGGCCCACCGTCGTCGGCCTGGAAAACGTTCCCACGGACGGCCCGTTCATCGTGGCGCCGAACCACCTCTCTTTTTTTGACAGCGTCATTGTCCAGGCGCTGATGCCTCGGCCGGTGGCTTTCTTCGCCAAAGCGGAGTACTTCACCACCGGGGGCGTCAAGGGCAGGGTCATGAAGTCCTTCTTTGAGTCTGTGGGTTCCATCCCGGTGGAACGGGGCGAGCAGGCTGCCAGCGTCCAGGCGCTCAAGACCCTCCTGGACATCCTGGAAGCCGGCAAAGGCATCGGCATCTATCCTGAGGGCACACGCTCACGGGACGGCATCCTCTACCGCGGCCGCACGGGCGTGGGCTGGCTCGCCCTGACCACCGGAGCGCCAGTGGTTCCGGTCGGCATCATCGGCACGGAGAAGCTCCAGCCGGCTGGCGAGAAGGGCTTCAAGCCGCACCACTTCACCATGAAGGTGGGCAAGCCCCTGTATTTCGACAAGACCGGCCCGGACCACTCGTTGCCGGCGCGCCGCCAGGTGACGGACAGCATCATGGACGCCATCGCCGAACTCAGCGGCCAGGAACGTTCCACCAGCTACAACCAAAGCAAGACCACCGATTAGTAGAATGAAGTAGTGGCAGATCCAGCAACTTACAGGCCCCAGACCGGTGAAATTCCCACCAACCCCGGGGTGTACCGGTTCCGCGATCCCCACGGCCGGGTCATCTACGTGGGCAAGGCCAAAAGCCTCCGGTCCCGCCTGAACTCCTATTTCGCGAACCCGGCGGGACTGCTGCCGAAAACCCATGCAATGGTCCACACAGCCAGCAGCGTCGAGTGGACCGTGGTGGGCAGCGAACTGGAATCCCTGCAACTCGAATACACCTGGATCAAGGAATTCAAGCCGCGCTTCAACGTGGTTTTCCGGGACGACAAAACCTATCCGTACCTCGCCCTCACCATGAGCGAGAAACTCCCCAGGGTCCAGGTCATGCGCGGGGACCGCCGCAAAGGCACCCGGTATTTCGGCCCCTACACCGCCGGGGCCATCCGCGAAACCATGGACACCTTGCTGCGGGTTTTTCCGGTCCGCAGCTGCAGCGCCGGAGTCCTCAAACGGGCACAGGCCAGCGGCAGGCCCTGCCTCCTGGGCTACATCGACAAATGCTCCGCGCCCTGCGTTGGCAGGGTGACCCCGGAGGAACACCGCGCCCTGGCAGAGGATTTCTGCGCGTTTATGGGCGGCGAGGCCAAGCGCTTCATCGCCAAGCTTGAAAAGCAGATGGCCGACGCCGTTGCCACCTTGGACTATGAGCGCGCCGCGCGCCTCAGGGACGACATTTCGGCACTGCGGAAAGTCTTTGAGCGGAACGCCGTGGTCCTGGCCGAAGACACCGATGCCGATGTCTTTGCCTTGCATGAGGACGAGCTGGAGGCCGCCGTGCAGGTTTTCCACGTCAGGGGCGGCCGGGTCCGCGGCCAGCGCGGCTGGGTGGTTGAAAAGGTGGAGGATTCCACCACCCCCGATCTGGTGGAACACCTGCTGCAGCAGGTTTACGGCGAAGACGGGGACAGCCATGGAAGG
>DASSIA010000176.1:0-2469 GCA_035692345.1 Arthrobacter sp.
GCCACGTTCGACCACGGCGTCGTCACTGGTGACACGGTCTCCGGCACCTACGCGGAGGCCAACGCCACGCTGGACGCACTGGACGCGCTGGGCATCTCCTACAACGAGGTTGTCGCACTCCTCGAATCCGAGGGCCTGGACAAGTTCGTCGCCAGCTGGAAGGAACTCCTGGGCGACGTCGAAGGTGCCCTTGCTGCTGCACGGAAGGCTTCCTAACCCACTATGAGCACTCTCAGCTACGACGCCACCGGTGCCGCACAGCAGGCACTCGAGCAGCACCTGCCCTCCCTTGTGGCGGACCGCATCGCTACCCGGATCTTCGCCAAGGACCACACTCTGTGGGGTCCCGACGCCGAAGCCGAGTCCGCTGTCCGCCTCGGGTGGGTTGAGGCGGCCACCGTCTCGCAGGCCCTCGTGGCCGGCATCCTCGAGCTCCGTGACGCCCTCAAGGCGGACGGCGTGTCCCGCATCGTGCTTTGCGGCATGGGCGGGTCCTCGTTGGCTCCCGAGGTCATCGCCGGCACCGCTGGCGTCGAGCTGACCGTGCTGGACAGCACCGACCCCGACCAGGTCCGTGCTGCCCTTGCCGACCGGCTGGCCGAAACCGCGGTTGTGGTTTCGTCCAAGTCCGGTTCAACCCTGGAGACCGACTCCCAGCGCCGGATCTTCGAACACGCCTTCAACGAGGCCGGGATCGACGCGAAGAGCCGGATCATCATCGTGACAGATCCCGGTTCCCCGCTGGATAAGGCCTCACGTGAGGCCGGCTACCGCGCCGTCTTCAACGCCGACCCGAACGTCGGGGGCCGCTACTCAGCCCTCACGGCCTTCGGCCTGGTCCCTTCGGGCCTGGCCGGTGTGGACATCCAGGCGTTCCTTGATGAAGCCGAGGAAGCCGCCGAGATCCTGAACGAGGACGCCCCGGAGAACATCGGGCTGGCCCTCGGAACGGCGTTGGGCGGAACCAACCCGCTGCGGAACAAGATTGTCATCGCCGAGGACGGCTCCGGCATTGTGGGCTTCGCGGACTGGGCCGAACAGCTCATCGCCGAATCCACCGGCAAGTCCGGTACCGGGGTCCTTCCCGTGGTGGCCGGACCTGCATCACCGGAGGTCACTTCCGGCGCCGCGGACGTCCTGGTGGTGCGGCTGGTGGCCGCCGATGCCGACGTCGAACTCGGCGCCAACGAAGTGGCCATCGCGGGCGGCCTTGCCACCCAGATGATGGTGTGGGAGTTCGCCACGGCCGTGGCGGGGCGCCTGCTGGGCATCAACCCGTTTGACCAGCCGGACGTGGAGGCGGCGAAGGTTGCCGCGCGCGGCTTGCTGGACGCGCAGCCCGAACCCACTCCGGCCGCGTTTGTCGACGGGGCCATCGAGGTCCGCGGTGGTGACTGGCTCGGCGATGCGGCGTCCGCACAGGACGCCGTGGACGCACTGCTGGGAACCCTCGAAGAGGACAGCTACCTCAGTGTCCAGGCCTACTTTGACCGGCTGGCCTTCGCGGAACTGGAAGGCATCCGCGATCCCCTCGCTGGCATCTGCGGCCGCCCGGTCACGTTCGGCTGGGGCCCGCGGTTCCTGCACTCGACCGGGCAGTTCCACAAGGGCGGCCCCGCGATCGGGGTTTTCCTCCAGGTCACGGCCGCTCCTGCGGAAGACCTGGCCATCCCGGAGCGTCCGTTTACGTTCGGGGAACTTATTTCCGCCCAGGCTGCGGGCGACGCCCAGGTCCTGGCCGGTCACGGCCGCCCCGTCCTGCGGCTGCACCTGACCGACCGCGCCGCCGGAGTTACGCAGCTGCAGGAGATCGTTGCAGCACTTGCCGCCCGGTCAGCATCCGTCACCGAAAACTAAGGCTCAACAGCAAACATGCCAGAAACTGAAAACGGCAGGACGTCCACGGCACGTTCGGGAAAATCAGGGCGTAATCCGCTCCGGGACCCGCGTGACCGCCGCCTGAACCGGATCGCCGGTCCTTCCTCGTTGGTGCTCTTCGGAGTGACCGGGGATCTTGCCCGTAAGAAGCTCATGCCGGCCGTGTATGACCTCGCGAACCGGGGGCTGTTGCCGCCGAGTTTCGCTTTGGTGGGCTTCGGCCGCCGTGCCTGGAACCATGAGGAGTTCGCCGCTGAGGTCAAGGCCTCTGTGAAGGCGTACTCGCGCACGCCGTTTGATGAGGCGGTGTGGAACCAGCTCGCGGAGGGTATCCGTTTTGTCCAGGGCGAGTTCGACGACGATGATTCCTTCGAGCGGTTGGGTGACACGATCGCTGAGCTGGATGAGCAGCGCGGAACGCGTGGCAATCATGCGTTCTACCTGTCTATCCCGCCAAAGGCATTTGAGCAGGTTTGCCGGCAGCTGTCCAAGCACGGCCTCGCGCAGGCCGAGGGCGAGAAGTGGCGGCGGGTGGTGATCGAGAAGCCGTTCGGGCATGACCTGGAGTCGGCCCGGCAGTTGAACGACATC
>DASSIA010000177.1:0-5136 GCA_035692345.1 Arthrobacter sp.
AAACCTAGACAGTCACATCAGCCCCGACGTACGGTCAGGGAACGGCAACCATGCCATCCGGACTGAAGGGCCCTGTTATGGATTTTGTCTTCTGGATTATCCTCATTGTGCTGATCGTGGGCGTTGTGTGGTGGCTGCTGAACCGCAGCAAGTCCTCAAACGCCGGTGATTCCACACCGGTCCGGAGGGACGGCGGACTCGCCGGCGGAAGTTCAGCAGCTTCTGCGGAAGCCGCCGCCACTGCGGGCATCCCCGGCGCGGCCGGCTTCGGCGCCGCTGAGCCGGCACCCCCGACGACGGCGGACGAGGCACCAGAGCTGGCCACCACGGCTGAGCCCGAGGCAGCCGGAGCTGGCGGGGGCACCGATATTTCACCGGAATCCGGCGCCGGGCAGGAAGAGGCTTCACCGGTTGCCGTTTCAGCTGACAGTGCTGCTCCGGGACCTGAGACCCCGGGCACCGGTGCCACGGCGGACTCCGCTGTTGAACCGGATGCCGCGGTTGTTGCCGCAGACGAACCCCAGTTCGCCGAGGAAGCGCCGGCCGCCGCGGAACCGTCCGCTGCCGCGCCGCCGGCCGCAGAACCGCTTGCTGCCGAGCCGGTTGCCACGGAGCCGCTGTCGCGCCAGAAAACGCCGGTGCAGGAACCGGCGCAGGAACCGGGCGGCAGCGCTGAGTCAGTAAGCCTCCAGGCTGACGACGACGAATGGGAAACCCAGTGGTCTGAGGCAAGCGCGTCACCTCAAGCCAACACCAGCCACCGGCCCGCAGGCGAGACGTCGACCGCGACCCCGGCCACCCCGCTGCCAGCGGAGCCGCCGGCCCAAAACGCCGAATACGTCCATCACGCGGAATACACAGACCCCCACTCCCCCACCATGCCCGGTGCCGAAACAGCCGCCGCCGAGGCCGCCGAAACCGAGGCAACGCCGGAACCGGCCGGGCACCTGGCCGCGGACCAGCCATACGGCGCCGGTTCGGCGTCCCCCGGCCCCGACGGAAGCGGCCCTGCGGACTTCGCAGTTAAGGGCGACGCCGCAACGATGGTCTACTACGAGGAGGGGCACGCGGACTATGAGCAGGCGAAAGCCGATGTTTGGTTCGAGTCGGCGGCCCATGCGGAAGCAGCCGGTTTCCGGGCCCCCCGGCGGACACGTCTCTGACAGGACCCGGACGCACGTCCGGTCCTCCGGGGTAACCAGGAGGACCGGACCTCAGGCCTTCGCAGTGTGCCTGGCCCTGTTGCTTGCGGGCTGCACCGGGGACGGCAACAACGCGCCCACCGGCAGCATCACCGGCACCGGCACTGCTACCGGGACCGCGACCGGGGCAGGAAGATCCGCGCCCCCGCGCGTTGTCTCACGGCTCGATCTTCAGCTCCAGATTCCCTGGGCCGCAGTTTTCCTGCCCAACGGGACCGCGATCATTTCCGAACGTGACACGGCCTTGCTGAAATCTGTCCGCGATGGCCAGGCGGCCACCATCGGCCGGGTCCCCGGCGTCGCTCCAGGCGGCGAAGGAGGCTTGCTGGGACTGGCGCTCTCCCCTCGCTTCGCGACCGACAAGTACCTTTACGTGTACTTCACGTCCGCACAGGACAACCGCATTGCCCGGCTGGAGCTGACAGAAAAGCCTGATGGATCCCTGGCCTTCGGCGACCCCGAGGTGGTCTTTACCGGAATCCCGAAGGCATCCACGCATAACGGCGGCCGGATCCGGTTCGGCCCGGACGGGTTCCTGTATGTAGGCACGGGCGACTCCCAGCGCCGGGAACAGCCGCAGGACCCCAATGCGCTGGGCGGGAAAATCCTGAGGCTGACTCCGGACGGTGACCCCGCACCCGGCAACCCCTTTGGCAACGCCGTTTACAGCCTGGGGCACAGAAACGTCCAGGGACTGGCGTGGGACAGCGACGGCCGGCTCTGGGCCAGTGAATTCGGCCCGGACGTCAACGACGAGCTCAACCTGATCCAGCCCGGGGGCAACTACGGCTGGCCCGAAGTGACAGGAGCACCGCATCGGGACGGGTACCTGGATGCAAAAGTGGTGTGGCCTTCGACGGCGGATTCCTCACCCAGCGGCCTGGAGATTGTGGGGTCCAGAGCCTATCTCGGCGCCCTGCGCGGCGAACGACTCTGGACAGTGGCCCTCTCCGGCGAGGAGGCAAGCTCGCCTGTGGCCTATTTCACAGGCGAATACGGCAGGATCAGGGACGTCGTACGTACTCCTGAGGGCGGCTTGTGGCTGCTCACTAACAACGAAAACCCTGATTTTGTGCTGGTTCTGGGCCCTCCTGGGTGAACCTCACGGGTCCGGCAGGTTCGATTTCACATGGGCCCAAAGTTCGTGTAGAGTTTCATGTCGTTGCGGAGATCAACGGGGAAAGAAAAAGCCCGGGAGATCACCACAAAAGAGATGCACCTCTAGCTCAATTGGCAGAGCAATTGACTCTTAATCAATGGGTTCCGGGTTCAAGTCCCGGGGGGTGCACCAAGGGAAAAACAGCCCCTGGCACGCGGAAACGCGGCCAGGGGCTGTTTCCGTTTTAGGCCCGGAAAATTCTGACGCGAAATTCTGCCGGTGCAGTTCGTCGGTGCCGTTCTACGGGCAAAAAAATCCGGCACCACCACTGCGGAACCTCGCAGCTGGGATGCCGGAGGGGTCTTCCCCGGATTCCGGGATTCCTAGCCGAGCGGGGCGCCATCCACGAAGGCCGGGGATGAGGGCGAGGCGAACTGGCTGGCCAGTTCGCGTACCACTGCCTGGAGCTCCTGCCGCAGGACGTCGGGATCAATGGTTGCCGCAGCGAGCACCGAGCGCTCCATCTCCACAGCTTCGGCTGCAGCTTCCCGGCCGCTGTCCGTAAGGGAAACCACCTGGCTGCGGCGGTCAGAGGTGCTGCGGACACGCACAATGTGGCCGTGGACCTCCAACCGGCTGAGGGTCTTGCCCATGGTCTGGGCCTGGACACGCACGAACTGGGCGAGCTGGGCCTGCGTCATGGGGCCCTGGGCTGCGAGTACTTCGATGGCGATCACGCCGGCGTGTGTCAGCCCGATGGCACTGAGCTTTTCATTCCAGGAATGTTCAACGAGGCGTGCCGCAGTGGACAATAGGCGGCCGGTGGGCCAGCGATCCATGTCAGGCATACCAGCAAGTATAGCTAAGGCTGATTAGCATCGGCTCTGGATGCTCACTAAAATGGTGTGTTCCGCCTGCAACGAGGAGATAAACAGTGGCTGACAGACTCTTGACCGGTGACGTGGCTCCCGGCTTCACCTTGAAGGACTCGACGGGTCAGGACGTCAGCCTGACCACCGGGCACAACGGCAGCACCATCGTCTATTTCTACCCTGCTGCCTCCACCCCCGGCTGCACCAAACAGGCGTGCGATTTCCGCGACAATCTGGCGTCCCTCACGTCGGCCGGCTATCGCGTCCTGGGGGTCTCCCCCGACTCTGTGGACAAACTTGCCGCCTTTGCTGCCAGCGAGGACCTGAGTTTTCCGCTGCTTTCGGATCAGGACCACGCCGTGGCCGACGCCTATGGCGCCTGGGGCGAAAAGAAGAACTACGGACGGACCTATGAAGGACTGATCCGCAGCACCATCGTGATCGATCCCGACGGCAAGGTGGCCCTGGCCCAGTACAACGTCCGGGCCACAGGCCATGTGGCAAAACTGCGGCGCGACCTCAAACTGGACGCGTAGGGCACTGACGTGAGTCCCGCCGGCCCGACGCTACAATGGAAACTGGCATCCGCCGTCGTACGTTTCCAGCCATGCCGGCTCAGCCGGTATGGGGTGCAGGAACGAAGCAGCGGCCGCTAAGCGCGAGTGGTGAAATTGGCAGACACGCAGGATTTAGGTTCCTGTGCCTTCGGGCGTGGGGGTTCAAGTCCCCCCTTGCGCACACATACACAGAGATCCCGGGCCCACAGGTCCGGGATCTCTGTCGTTTTGGCCTCCGTCGTGTGACCAGGAAGCAGTGGGGTGTGTCAACTAGACTGTGTCCTTGGCCCGCAGTCGGCGGCGCCGCCCAGTTGCAGCCAGAGGTGATAGACGAGTGCCCAGCAGTACTTCGCGGCGAACGGTCATCAAGACCGGCGCCGTATTTATGGCGTTAGGCCTGACATCCTGTACCGGCGTCCCGGGTCCCTCGCCGGCATCAACCCCGCCATCGACGTCCGCCCCGGACGCTGAGCCCACCGCAACGTTTACTTTCGGCACGGCATCCGAACCGCTTGGCCTGGACCCTGCCCTCTCCAGTGATGTGGAAAGCTACCGGATCACCCGCCAGATTCTTGAAGGCCTCGTGGGGGTTGACCAGACCACCGGCAAACCCACCCCCTTGCTGGCAACGGAATGGACCGAATCCGACGAAGGCCGCTCCTACACGTTCAAGCTCCGCACGGGCGTCTCCTTCCATGACGGCACGCCCTTTAACGCTGACGCCGTGTGCGCCAACTTCAACCGCTGGTTCGCTTTCTCCCCGGAATTGCGCCGGCAGGCGCCCGGAAGCTCGTTCAAGGGCGTCTTCAAGGCACATTCAGACGATGCCGCACTCTCCATTTTCAAAAGCTGCACGGCCTTGTCCGCCGACACTGTCCGGATCGACCTGACGCAGCGCTTCACCGCATTCCTCCCGGCGCTCACGCTGCCTGCCTTCGCCATCGCGTCCCCGGCAGCCCTCGCGGCGGGCACCGCGGATGTCCTGGATCAGCCACGCGGCGGCACGAACGTCTCCAGGTTCGCCACCAACCCCGTAGGAACCGGACCGTTCAGCCTGTCCGCCCTGGACGAATCCAGCGTCCGGCTCGTTAGCCACAAGAATTACTGGGGTGACCGCGGGCAGATTTCCACCATCAATTTCGTCACCTATGACCACCCCCAGACGCGTCTGCAGGCCCTCCTGGACGGCAAGATCGACGGCTACGATGCCGTGACCGTGGGCAACTTCGATCAGCTGGTCAAGCGGGGGATGCAGATTGTCCAGCGCGATCCTTTTTCGGTCATGTACCTGGGCATCAACCAGGAAGTCCCGGTCCTCCAGAACCTGAAAGTCAGGCAAGCCATTGAACTGGCCATCGACAAGGACACCCTGATCCGCAAGTTCTTCATCGATAACACAGCCAAGG
>DASSIA010000178.1:0-4687 GCA_035692345.1 Arthrobacter sp.
GTGTCGACCGGCGAGTGAACCGAACCAGGACGACAGGAATATGTTCAGCAGACTGACCGGCAACAGGGCGAGGGCGGCAAGTGTTGCCGGGTATCCGGCCACCTGCTGCAGGAAGAGCACTATGATGAATCCGCCGATGGAGAGCGCGGCATAAATGAACATTGTGGCCAGGTTGCCTGCCGCAAAGTTCCTGACGGCGAAGAGACTCAATGGCATGAGCGGCTGTTTCGCTGTTGCCTGCCGCCAGATAAACGCTGCCAAACAGGCGATGCCCAGGATCAAAGGCAACAGAATTAACGGACTTGCCCACCCTTGCGTGGCCTGCTCGATCAGGGCATAAACCGGGCCGGCCAGTCCGAGCACGCAGAGCACGGCCCCGGGATAATCTATGCCCACCCCGGCCTCGCGGACGTCGGCGGAGCGAAGCACAGCCAGGAGGCACAAGGTCACCGTAATCGGCACAACATTGATGCCAAACACCCATCTCCACCCGACTGAATCCACCAGTAGACCGCCCACGAACGGTCCGGCGATGAAGGCAACTGTGGTACCGGCGGTCCATTGTCCAATGGCCCTGGCCCGGGCCTGCCCGCTAAAGTGTGCGGTGATGAGCGCCAGGGAACTGGGCACGAGGAGAGCCCCGGCGATACCTTGCAAGGCCCGGGAAATGATCAGAATTTCAGCGGTGGGCGCGAACGCACACATCAGTGACGTCAACCCGAAACCGAGCAGTCCGGCGCGGAGAATCAGGATCCGTCCAAGGACGTCAGAGAGAGAACCTGCAAGCAGGATGAGTGACCCGAGCGTGATCAGGTAGGCGTCCACGACCCATTGCTGGGTTGTCAGGCCGCCGCCCAGATCACGGGATATGGCAGGTAATGCCACGTTGATGACGCTGCTGTCCAAAAAGGACACCAAAGACGCGAGAATCGAGATCCAAAGGACGAGTCTCTGAGCACGTGTCGTCGGAGGAAAGCCCATCCCTCCAGTAAACACCGCCCGCGCAACTGCGGGCCGGTCATTGGCATCAGGTAGTTTAAGTTTGAGCATATCCATGGGCACAGGTGAAGGAGGCCGCACGTGGCACGGGGTGGCCCCAGGCTTGATCACGGACGCCGCCTGGAACTCGGACAGAGCTTCCAGGACGGCGGCGAACACTACCAGCGGGTACGCCCTGGCTATCCTGCGGAATCAGCCGACTGGCTCATCCCGGCCGGGGCCACGGACGCCGTGGATGTGGGCGCCGGAACCGGCAAGTTCACCGCGCTCCTGCTTGAACGCGGCCTGGCGGTTTCCGCCGTGGACCCGTCCCCGGACATGCTTGAACAGCTGCGGGCCCACTACCCTGCCGTGGACGCGACCCAAGGGACCGCCGAGGCGACCGGACTGGCTGGCTCAACGTTCGACGTCGTCAGCGTTGCGCAGGCGTGGCACTGGTGCGATCCGCTGCCGGCGAGTACGGAACTGGCACGGATCCTGCGGCCGGGCGGAACGCTGGGGCTGATCTGGAACCAGCTGGACACGTCCGTTCCGTGGGTCCACCGACTGTCCCGCATCATGCACGCCGGCGATGTCTACAAGCCCGGCTTCCGCCCGGTGGTGGGGCCGGAATTTGACGGCCTAGAGAGCCATGTGACGCGGTGGGAGGACAGCCTCAGCACCGCGGACATCATGGAGCTGACGAAGTCCCGCAGCTACTACCTGCGTGCCGGGGAATCCACCCGGAACAAGGTCCTGGCGAACCTGGACTGGTACCTGCACGAGCATCTGGGGTACGCCGTGGACCAGGACATCAGCCTGCCGTACCTGACGCTGGCGTGGCGGGCCACGAAAGCCTGACGGGCGCGGACCAGCGGGTAGGCTTGGGGACGTGAAGACCAGCGCGCCCTCCTCCTCGATCGAGGACTACGTCAAGGTCATCTACGGCTTCACGGAGTGGCAGGACAAACCCATTACGTCCTCACAGCTCGCGCAGCGGCTGGGCGTGGCCAACTCCTCCGTCTCCGAGATGGTCCGAAAGCTCAAGGACCAGGGCCTGGTGGACCACAAACCGTACAGCGCCATCACCCTCACGGAACCCGGCGTACGGCTGGCGCTGTCCATGGTGCGCCGGCACCGCCTCATTGAGACCTACCTGGTGCAGGAGTTCGGCTACAGCTGGGACGAGGTCCACGACGAAGCCGAACTGCTGGAACATGCGGTGTCCGACACGTTTATTGAACGCATGGCGGCCAAGCTGGGCAACCCGCAACGTGACCCGCACGGCGACCCCATCCCCACCGCGGACGGCACAGTGCAGCTACCCGACGCCCGTCTCCTTGGCGAACTCGATCCAGGGCACACCGGCAGGATCACCCGCATCAGCGACGAGAATCCGGATCTTCTGCGGTACCTTTCCGCCGAGGAAATCGATCTCGACGCCGAGGTGGAGGTGGTGGGCCGCAAGCCGTTTGGTGGCGCGCTGGTGGTACGGATCAGCAACGGCGGCAGGACGCGGGACTACGATCTCGCGGATGAAGTCGCTGCTGCCCTCTGGGTCCACAGCGACCATTCCCATGCCGGCTGCACCCTCGGCGACAGCTGAATGACGACCACCCGCGTCCCGCAGTGGCGGGCCTGGCTTGCCGTCGCGGCGGGCGGCCTGGCCGGAACGGAACTGCGCTACGGCCTGGGCCTCGCGTTTCCGGAACCCGCGGGGACAATACCCTGGACCACCCTGGGCATCAACGTTGCCGGCAGCTTTGTGCTGGCCGCCCTCACCACCGTCTGGATGGCCCGGCCACAGACGGCGTTTTGGCTCCGTGCAGGCCTCGGGCCCGGATTCCTGGGCTCCTTCACCACGTTTTCAGCAGTGGCATTCGCGGTGGACCGGCTGGCCAATGCCGGCGAGCAACCCGTGTGGCTCGCCTATCTGGGACTGTCCCTGTTCCTCGGTCTGGGCGCCGCTGCCGGTGGGTGGCGGACCGGGCGGCTTTTCGCTGACCGGCTGCAGGACGACCGGCTTCAGGGCGATCGGGCGGGATCAGCGCCGTGATGGCCGCAGTGCTGGTGGGAGTGTTCGGCGTGGCAGGTGCCCTGCTGCGCTTCGCCGTCGACAGCTGGTTCGCCCACCGCGACGGCCGCCGTACGCCCCTCACCACCGCCGGTACGCCGCGGCACTGGCCGTGGGCCACGCTCACGGTCAACGTCACGGGGTGCCTGATCATCGGGCTGTCCATCGGCATCACCGGAAGGCTCGGCCTCGCGCCCGAGTGGCAGACCGCCGTCGCCACCGGCCTTGCCGGCGGGCTCACGACCTTTAGTTCCTGGACAACGGCCACCGTCCGGCTCCTGAGCGAGTCCCGGTTCGGTGCCGCGGCACTGAACGTCGCTGCCAACCTCGCGGCCGGATTTGCCGCGGCGGCCGTGGGCATGGCTCTCGCCTCGTAGGCCCGCTCCGCCGTCGTAGGCACGAACTGTCCGGTTTGGACCGGTCCCGTATCGTTGACTCTGATGATTAGCAGACGCGACGCGGCAATTGCCCTTGATGTACCGATGGAAATGGCCCAGCGCCATGGCATCCCCAAACGAATGACCGAGGCGGAGCTGGGCGAGATCCTGGACAACCCGCCGGCGTGGCTGGTCCAGTCACGGGTCAACAGGACCGGCAAGCGTCCGGTGTGGGTCCACCTGGAATGCGCCGTCTGCGGCTACGAAGAAGCGGCCCGGCCCAAAAAATGGTGGCCGGACTTCACCTATGTGGTGTGCGGGCACCACGGCGCGGACGAGGTGCCGCCGCTGCGGGCGGGCCTGATCAGGAGCGAGTTCGACGGCGTCGGGACCCGTTTTGTGGGCATTGCGGACGTTGCGGTTCCGGACTGATCCGGGGCATTTCATTCGGGGCCGAACAGGCGTAATTTACGAAGAGGGACGCAGCCCCGTCCCCTGTTCGTAAGGAGCACGCCATGCCGGACAAGACACCACACCAGCAGCTGCATAAGAAGCCGGTCAAGACCATCAAGGAAAAACGCGCCGACAAGAAGGCCAAGAGCCCCCTTGAAGGTGCGCAGGACCCGGTAGCGCATCTGAAGAAACGGCGGTAGGGATTACCCGTTCTCGGCCATTTCTTCGGGCACTGCCACAATGTCCACTTCCTGGCCGTCCCTCAGCACACGAACCGGCAGCGGTTGCCCGATAGCGTCGGCGAACAGCAGCTTCTGCAGGCTTTCGGCGTTGCTGACGGGGCGGCTTCCGGCTGTCAGGATGACATCGCCCGCCCGCAGGCCGGCCCGGTCTGCGGGCGAACCGGCCAGCACCTCCACCACGCGCAGCCCATCGCGTTGTCCGGTCCTGATCACTGTGCTGGCGCTGAGCCGGAACGGTGTGCTGACGACGCCGAGGTAGGCGCGCCGGACGCGGCCGTCCTTCAGCAGTGCTGAGATGATCCGCCGCGTGGTGGTGTTGATGGGCACGGCCAGGCCGAGCCCGGCGCCGGCCACGGCGGTGTTGATTCCCACGATGCGGCCGTGCGTATCGGCCAGGGCGCCGCCGGAACTGCCAGGGTTCAGTGCGGCGTCTGTCTGGATGACGTCCTCGATCACCCGCCTGTTGCCGCCGGACCATACCGGGATGGCCCGCCCCAGGCCGCTGACAACGCCCGCCGTGACCGACCCGGCCAGGCCCAGCGGATTACCCACCGCAATGACCA
>DASSIA010000179.1:0-9698 GCA_035692345.1 Arthrobacter sp.
ACCAACCGGCTCCTGCGGTTCTGGTTCGAGAAAGGCTCAGACCTCTCAATTCACACCCCGGAGGACCTGCGCCAGGTCGCCGCGAAACTCAACCGCCGGCCCCGGCCCACCCTCAACCTCGAAACCCCAGCCAACCGGCTGGACCAGCTGCTACAGGCGGCATAAACCCCCGCGTTGCTCCGACCAATTGACTTTGCCGCCTCCGAATGGGCGCTAAGTGACCCCGCCTTGCACTGCCGCTTAAGGGGCCTGGTACCGGGCCGTAAGTTCCCTCTTGAGGACCTTGCCGCTGGGTCCGGTGGGGAATTCGGTGACCAGGGTGATGATCCGCGGATACTTGTAGGCCGCCAGTTCTGCCGCGGCGAAGTCCCGCAGCTCGTCAATGGTGGCGCTGCTGCCCGGATTAAGCACGACGGCGGCCGCCACTTCCTGCCCGTGCGTTTCGTCCGGGACGCCATAGACGGCAACGCTCAGGACTGCCTCGTGCCGGCTGAGGGCTTCCTCCACCTCTCGCGGGTAGACGTTGTACCCGTTGCGGATGATCATCTCCTTCTTCCGGTCCAGGATCCTGAGGTAGCCGTCTTCGTCTTTGGTGCCCAGGTCTCCGGTCCGGAACCAGCCGTCCACCATTGCTTCGGCGGTGGCGTCCGGCCGGTTGAGGTAACCCTTGAACAGGTTGTGGCCGCGGATCACCAGTTCTCCTAGTTCGCCGGTGGGCAGCAGTTCGATGGCGTCCACAACCTCAGGCCGGGCGATCTCCACCTGGATTCCCCACACCGCCTGGCCGATCGTTCCGGGCCGCGGCACCTGGCCGACGTGGTTGAACGTGGCCACGGGGGACGTCTCGGTCAGGCCGTACCCTTCGTAAATGTCCGCACCGAATTCCGCCTTGAACCGGTCCATCACCGCCAACGGCAGCGACGCCCCGCCGGAGACGCAGTAGCGCAGGGCCTTGGGCCGGCGGAGGTTGGTGCGGGCGGCTTCCAGCAAGGCAATGTACATGGTGGGCACGCCGAAGAAGATGTTGATGTTGTGTTCGTCGAGGGCGTCCAGGGCGGCGTCGCCGCTGAATTTGGGCAGCATCACAATGGTCGCCCCGGCCCGCAGCCCGGCGTTCAGGACGCAGGTCTGACCGAACGTGTGGAACATCGGCAGGCCGCCGAAGATCACGTCACCGCGGTGGAGATCGAACGTGCTGGTCAGCAGAGTGCTGGTCTGTTCCACCAGGGCGAAGTGGCTGCCCAGGGCGCCCTTGGGCTGGCCCGTTGTGCCGGAGGTGTACAGGATGGTGGCGGTCTCGGAGGGCCGCAGCGGCAGCCAGGTTCTGATGGGCTCGGCCCCGGCGGCTTCCGCCTCCAGCCGTGCGGCACCTTCGGTTCCTTCCGGCACCAGGACCGTGACGACGTCGACCCCGGCAGCCGCGGCGCCCTTGGCGCCTTCGGCCAGGAGCGGCGCAGCGCAGACGAGCAGCTGGGCGCCGCTGTCACGGAGCATGTACTCGATCTCCCTGCCCTTGAGCAGGGCGTGCAGCGGCACCACCACCGCGCCCAGGGCGAGGACCGCGTAGTAGACCCGGGCGAAATCGGCCACGTTGGGCATCAGCAGGGCTACCCGGCTGCCATGTTCCACGCCCCGGTCCCGCAGCGCGCCCGCATAGGCGCAGGTCTGGTGCCAAAGCTCGCCGTAGGTCACCTGCTCCGCGCCCACCACCAGTGCGGTGGAGTCTGCGAAACGGGCGGCTGATTCAGCCAGGATCGCAGCAACGGAGATGGTCCCGAAACCCTCTTCTGCGGTGGGTGAAGTGTCCATGGTGTCCTGTCTCTTGTAGTAGCGGTACAGCAACGCGGGGTCACTTAAAGCCCATCCGGGGCCTCCGCAGGGGCTTTAAGTGACCCCGCGTTGCTTTGGGCGGGTGGCAGGGTAGATGGGTCAGGCTTTGAGGATCAGGGCGTCGCCTTGGCCGCCACCGCCGCAGAGGGCCACAACTCCGGTCCCGCCGCCGCGCCGCTTCAAGGCGAGTGCCTGATGCAGCACGAGCCTGGCACCGGAGGCGCCGACCGGATGGCCCAGGGCGATCGCTCCGCCGTCGGCGTTGATCCGTTCAGCGTCAATCCCGAGGTCTTTGGCGGACTGCAGCACCACGGAGGCGAAGGCCTCATTGACCTCGATCAGATCCAGGTCCGCCACTGTCAGGCCTTCCCGTTTCAGGGCCAGCTCGATGGCGCGCGACGGCTGGGAATGCAGCGAACCGTCCGGACCGGCGGTCTGGCCGTGGCTGCCGATCTCCGCGATCCAGCTCAGGCCCAGCGCTTCCGCGGCCGCCTTGCTGGCCACCACCACGGCGGCCGCGCCGTCGGACAGCGGGGACGAGGAACCGGCGGTGATGGTGGCTGAGGCGGCAGTGGAGAAGGCGGGTTTGAGCGCCGCGAGGGATTCCGCCGTCGTACCTGGCCGGATGCCCTCGTCCGCGTCAAGCACGACGGCGGGTCCCCGGCGTTGGGGGACCTCCACTGGAGCGATCTCCTCGGCCAGGAAGCCGGCCGCCCGGGCGGCCTCGGCCCGTTGGTGCGACCGGGCCGCGACCGCGTCCTGGTCCTGCCGGCTGATGCCCAGGCGGGCATTGCCGGCGTCGGTGGCCGAACCCATCAGCTCCCCGGAGACGGGATCCTGGAGGCCGTCAAAATTCAGTGAATCGAACAATGCGGCGTCGCCGATCGCCACGCCGCTGCGGAGCCGGGGCAGCAGGTGCGGGGCGTTGGTCATCGATTCCTGGCCCGCCGCGACAATGAAGTCCGCCTCGCCGGCACGGATCATCCGGGCGGCGTCGATCACGGCGGTCAGGCCGGAGAGGCACAGCTTGTTGATGGTCACGGTGGGTACATCCCAGCCGATCCCGGCGGCGAGGCTGGCCTGCCGGGCGGGTCCCTGGCCCGCGCCTGCCTGGATGACCTGGCCCACAATCACGGCCTGGACCTGTTCCGGCGCCAGCCCCGAGCGGTCCAGGGCATTGCGGATGGCGTGGGCTCCCAGTTCGCTGGAGGTGAGCCCGGACAGGCCGCCGCGGAATCTGCCGAAGGGGGTGCGGGCGCCGCCGAGGATGACGGGGATGTGGGCGTCATTGCCCATAGGGTGCCTTTCGAGGGGGTGCTGTCTGGTGTTATTCGAAGGAAGCGCGCCGGCGGTCGGACAACCTGGTGTTCCAGATGTCCGGTTTATTGACTTTGAACCGGCGGCCGGTCAGTGCGCGGGCGGTGAGCCGGATGTAGTGGTCCTTGGCGCCGGGCTGCCAGGGCTCCAGGTGCAGGCCGTCCACGGCGTCCTTCTCGGCCTGGTCCTGGATTATTTCCGTGTCTCCCCGGACCACCACGCTCCACGCCTCTTCGCTGCGGGGGTCGTAGCCGTCAATTTCGAGCGCCGCCGGCCGTGCCGCGGCGGCGCCCCACAGCTTGGTCCCGCCGGCGCTTCGGAAGACGATGGTCCGGCGCTGCAGGACATAGTTGACCGGAAAAATCTCCGGGTGATCATCAACAACAAGGGCCAGGCGTCCCAAGGTGTCGTTTGTAAGCAGGTCCCAGCATTCGTCAAACGTTAATTTGGAGGTCGGCTGCGCGTGCGAGTTCATGCATCACACCTTACGGCCAGCCTCCCGGGGCGACAATGGACGGCCGCCGGCCGGATCCGGGGCGGCGGTGCTTAGGGTGTTCTCCGGAGCGCGATGAGGGCGTCCAGGATCGGGAGCTGGCCCTTGACCAGCTTGGTGCGCGCCTCTGCTTCGCTCACCCACCGGGCATCGTCCACCTCGGGAAAGTCCTGGAACTCGCCCGAGCCCTTGGGCCACTCCAGCGAGAAGGTGTTGCTGATAACCGGTCCCGGCTGGAAGTCGGACTCTGCCGCGAAGACTGTGATGATTTTTCCGGAAGGTTGCCGGAACGACCCCAGCTCAACGTAGTCCAGCTCCGGTGGAGGCGTGCCGATTTCCTCGGCAAACTCGCGCCGGGCCGCTGCCAGGGGATCCTCGCCGGGAAGGTACTCGCCCTTCGGAATCGACCAGGACTGGGTCTGTTTGCGTGCCCAGAACGGCCCGCCCATATGCGCTATCCAAACGTCCAGTCCGGCTGCCGCGCTCCACTGGTACAGCAGGATTCCCGCGCTGCGGACCACCATGGGCCCGGTTACCGGATCCCGGCGAACAGTTCATTCAGTTCGGCGGTCAACTGCTTCCGGACGGCAGGCGTACCGATTTCCTTGCCGTCGATGTGGTTCACGGGCGCAAGCAGCCTGATGCTGGAAATCAGCCACACGGCGTCGGCGTCGAGCAGGTCCTGCGGCTCCAGCGGCCCGTAACCCAGCTCCCAGCCGGCAGCTTTGGCAGCGGCAAAAAGCGCTCCCTGGGACGTGCCGGCGAGGATTCCGCTGTCCAACTGCGGGGTGATGAGCCGGCGCACCGTGCGGGTGGCGCCCGCGCCGTCGTCGGACGTTTCCAGGTGCGCCAGCAACACCGTGGAGGTGGGGCCCTCCAGGACCCGGCCGTCGGCGGAGGTGAAGATGACGTCATCGGCGCCCTGCTTGTGGGCGTACCGCAAGGCGGCCATGTTCGTGGCATAAGACAGGGTCTTGGCGCCGAGCAACAGCCACGGCGCGCGCTCAGCCGCGTCGCTGCTGTAGCCGCGGTCCAGCAGGATGACGTCGATGCCGGTCTCGCGCTGCCGGCGTCCAAGCTCGCCCACCGGGGACACCTGGACCCAGCAGGTGCGGGATTCTGCGCCTTCCGGACCGCGCGTGACCACCAGCTTCACCACCAGCTCGTCCTCGGCGGGCGACGGCGCGGGGTGCTGCGTGCGGTGCTCCGCCACACCCGTTGCGATGGCGGCCCGCCACTGGTCCTGGTCCGGGATTACCAGGTCAAGGGCCCGTGCGGACCCGCCCAGCCGGTCCAGATGCGCCTGCAGCTTCCGGACCGCGCCGCCCACCGCGAGCATGGATTCGAACACGCCGTCGCCGCGCGTGGCGCCCTGGTCCGTGGCCATCAGCTGGGGTTGCGAAGCGTCGGCCAGCCGGCCGGCGGGGAACGCGGGGTCAAGGAAAACGAGCACCACGGGCGCAGGAGAAGTCATGGCTCCAGCTTAGTAGGGCACGCCACGGCTAAGCTGTGGTCATTGCCCGCCGGAACCCGTCCGCCGGTGCGCACCATCGGGGGGTTGCCAGTGCTGTGGCCAATATCGCTTGTGGGTACCGCCCCGACGTGGCTAGTGGTGGTGCTGAGCATCGCGGACATGGTGATCCGGGTCCTGGCCGTGGGCATCATCCCCGGCAACAGGCGCCCCACCACGGCCATGGCCTGGCTGCTGGGCATCTTCTTCATCCCGTTCCTGGGCCTGGTGCTCTTCCTGCTGTTCGGCAACTTCAGGCTCTCCAGGCGCCGGCGGCAGCAGCAGGAGATCATCAACACCCGGGTAAGGTCCGGCCTCTCGGCGCTCGCCGACGTCGTCAGCGAATACCCGGGACCCGAATGGGTGAAGTCCGCCGGGGAGCTCAACCGGACGCTGGGCTCCCTGCCCATGGTGGACGGCAATTCCGTGGACCTCATCCCCGGCTACCCGGATTCGATCCTTGCCATGACCGAGGCCGTGCGCAAAGCCAAGTCCTTCGTCAACGCCGAGTTCTACATCATGAGCACGGATTACGTCACCAATGACCTCCTGACCGCCCTGGAGGAAGCAGCCGAGCGGGGCGTTGAAGTCCGGGTGCTCTTTGACCACATCGGTACGCTCCGGGTCAAGGGTTACCGCAAGCTGCTCACTCGGCTCAAAGCCGGGAAAATCCAGTGGCGGCGTATGCTCCCGCTGCTGCCCACGCAAGGCCAGTGGCGCCGCCCGGACCTGCGCAACCACCGCAAAATCATGGTGATCGACGGCGAACTGGCCTTCACCGGCTCGCAGAACCTGATCGAGCCCTCCTACAACAACCCCAAGCACCGGAAGGCGGGCCGGGAATGGGTGGAGCTTATGGCCTGCCTGCGCGGGCCGATCGTCACCACCCTAAACGTCGTCTTCGCCACCGACTGGCTGAGCGAAACGGATGAGTCCCTCGAACGCCAGCTGCAGCTCCCGGCCAACCCGGAACCCGGCAACGTCACAGCCCAGGTGGTTCCCAGCGGCCCCGGGTTCATCACAGAGAACAACCTGCGCCTGTTCAACACGCTGATCTACTCCGCCCAGCACCGGATTTCCATCTGCAGCCCGTACTTTGTGCCCGACGATTCCCTGCTCTACGCCATCACCACCGCGGCCCAGCGCGGTGTGGACGTTGAGCTGTTCGTCTCCGAAAAGGGAGACCAGTTCCTGGTCCACCACGCCCAGCGCTCCTATTACGAAGCCCTCCTGGAAGCCGGCGTGCGGATCTACCTGTACAAAGCGCCCTTTGTGCTCCACGCCAAGCACTTCACCATCGACGACGAAGTGGCCGTCCTGGGCTCCAGCAACATGGACATGCGGTCCTTCTCGCTGAACATGGAAGTATCCGTGATGCTGCTTGGTGCGGAGATTGTGGAGAACATGCGGACTGTGGAGGACACCTACCGCGATATTTCCAAGGAGCTCAGGCTCGAGGACTGGGTCCAGCGGCCGCTCGCGGCCCGCTACATCGATAACGTGGCACGGCTGACCGCCACGGTCCAGTAGCCCTCGGAGTTTTTGTCCAGATAATGGGGCTTTTGAGGCGTTTATCCCGCATTATCTGGACAAAAACTCCTGGAGGAGCGGGGCGGGAGCGGTGGCTGGCCGGGGTGGCTGGAGGGCGGGCCGGCGGGGGTCAGGCGGTGGGGAACTCCGCGCCGAGGGCGGAGAGCACACCGAACGCCTTGACCCGGATTTCGTCGTATTCCTCCGCCGGCACTGAGTCCGCGGTAATGGCACCGCCGACGCCGAGGGTCAGTACCGCCGCCGGCCCGCCTTGTTCGCCGTCCCCTGCGTCCCCGCCGTCCCCTGCGTCCCCGCCGTCCCCTGCGTCCGAGCCGTCCGTGGAGTCAGTGACCAGGGTCCGGATGGCCACCGCCAGGTCCGTGGCCCCATTGAGCGAAAAATAGCCGATCGCGCCGGAATACAGCCCGCGCGGCCCGTCCTCGAGCCGGTCCAAGATGGCCATGGTGCTGATCTTCGGAGCGCCGGTCATGGAACCGGCAGGGAAGCACGCTGCCACCGCCTCCGCCCGCGGCGAACCCGGAAGCAGCCGCGCATCGATGGTGCTGACCATCTGGTGCACCGTGGCATAGCTTTCGATCTCGCACAGCCTGCTGACCGTCACGGATCCGGGCTCCGCGAAGTGGCTGAGGTCGTTCCGGAGCAGGTCCACGATCATGATGTTCTCCGCACGGTCCTTCAGCGAGGTGGCCAGCTCGTTCCGCAGCTGCCTGTCCCGCTCCGGATCTGCACCCCGGCGGCGGGTGCCCTTGATCGGTTCGGCGCGCATGCCGCCGTCGGACGTGATCCGCAGGAACCGCTCCGGCGACGTGCTGGCCACGGTGAGCCCGCCAAACCGCAGATAGCTGGCGAACGGCGCCGGGTTCTTCCGCCGCAGCGCCAGATACGTGGGCCACGGTGCCACCGCCGCCGCGGGCAGCAGGGCCGTGAGTGTGGTGGTCAAGCACACCTCGTACGAATTCCCCTCACGGATTTCGTGCTGGGCGGCCAGGATTTTGGCCAGGTAGGACTGCTCCGTGTCCCGGCTGCTGAACGCCGGCCCAACGGGACGTACGACGCCGTTGCTGCCGCCGGCGCGGGCGCGCTGGGCGCCTGGGACGGGGGTGTTTGCAGACGCCGCGGCCACGGCGGCGCGGGCATCGGCCAGCCATGTGTCGGCGTCGGGCGTTTCGAGGGCAAGGAGCCAGGCTGTCCCCTCGACATGGTCCAAAACGATTGCGCGGCCCGCAAAGATCAGTGCCGCGTCGGGGGTGGGCGCCGCGACGTCTGACCCGCCGGTCTCGCGCTTGAGCTCATAACCCAGGCAGCCCAGCCAGCCCAGGGTGAAGCCCCCGGGATAGCCATCCGGGGTGCGGACTGCGCGGCGCCCCCAGACTGTGTCCAGCCAGCGGAAGAAGGGGCCGGGCACGCGTGCCGTGGCGGAGCCGGCGGTGATGACGCTTTCGCCGGAACGGTGCGTGACGGACTGACCGTATGTCCCGCCGTCGTCCGCGAGGATGCTGAAGCGGCTCCGCTCGGTGGCGGGTGATTGCTCCGGTGGCGGGCCGGCGGGTGCGTTGGAGGAATCCAGCCAGACGGCGTTTGCCGAGTTGCCATAAAGGTCCGCGAAGAGGGCGGCGGCGTCCGGCCTGGAGTCCAGCCGTTCTGCACGGAGCCTGAGGCCGCGGCGGGCGGCAAGCTCGGGAACCAGCGCAGGTCCGAGGGCGGGCAGGTAGGCGAGGGCCAGCATGACGTCGGCGGGGGCAGACCCGTCGGCATTGTTGAGGATGCGGATGTCGGCTTCGCCGGGGACGTCGTCGGCGGCGAGCCAGGTGTCCTCCTGCTCGGCCCACTGGTCCCAAAACGGCTCATACGTGCCGCCGTCGCGGTCCAGGGCCCGCTTCCGGCGGACATCGTCCGGTGAGTCGGCCCAGATGACCGCGGAGAGCAGGGGCCTGGCGGCAGCGGCGGCCGCGCCCACGCCCTCGATGATCACGATCTCTGCTGGCAGCGTGACCCGGGTGCCGCCGTCGTAATGTCTTTCCCAGTCCCAGCTTGTCCAGGTGGCGGGCTCGGCGCGGCTCAGCGGCGTAAGAACGGTGGAAACGTAGCGCTCGATTCCCGCGGTGAGGCCGTTCCAGCCGGGGTAGATGTCCTCGAGGTGGAAGAGTGAGACCTTGTGGTGGTTCCGCAGCTGCGCGGCCAGTTCGATCGCCAGAGTGGTCTTGCCTGCGCCGGATCGCCCGTCAATGGCAATGATCACAGGTGCGGGGGTCATGAAATAGAGCGTACCTGCTGCTGCATGAGCTGCTGTCGCAGCGTTGCCTGGGCCAGGGCGGTGCGGACATGCGCGACGATGCCGGGCACGGCGCTGTGGATCTGCTGCCAGGCGGCATCAAAATCGGCATGGCCGCCGTACCAGGGATCCTCAATGCCCTGGTCAAGCAGGTCGCTCCCCGCAACCCGGGGGTCGAAGCTGCGGAGCATGCGCACCTTGTTCATTGACTCCGCGTCCGGCGCCGCGTCGCGGAGCCAGGCGTAGTGGTCGATGTCCAGGGCCAGGATCAGGTCGCGCTCGCCGAACCAGGGCGCCTGCCACTCGCGGGCAACGTGATGCCCCGAGCTCAGCCGGGTGACCGCCAGCCGGCGGGCAGCGCGCGGATCGATGGGCCGTCCGGCCTCATAGCCGGTAGTTCCCGCCGAATCCACGCTCACGTCAGAGCCCAGGCCTTCGGCTTGAAAGGCCGCAGTCAGCATCATCTCCGCCATCGGCGACCGGCAGATATTGCCCGTGCACACAGTGATGATCCGGTATGGGCTCGACGATGAGTTCATGGAGCTAAGCATGCGGGATCGGGGCCATTCTGGCCAGCCGGAATTCACTTGGAATGACAGGTCCGTAAAGAAATTACACGATCTGTCAAAACCCCGTGAGCTAAGGCTGCAGTCACTCAGGCCTCGCTAGTGGTCCTGCAGTGGGCGCCGGGCCAGCCATGCCGCCACGATCGCGCCCGAGATGTT
>DASSIA010000180.1:0-7520 GCA_035692345.1 Arthrobacter sp.
CGGCCGCCCGGCTGTACCGGACGCCGTCGTACCTTTCACCACGCCGGAAGTCCGGGGCGGGATCATCCCGGATATCCTCCAGGGTGACCGGCGAGAGCCGCGGCGCCGCAACTTTGGAATTCTTTGCCGCCACTAGAGCGATTCCGCTTTGGCCGCGATTTCCGCCAGGTCCTTGGCCAGCGCCTTGCGCGTGATGCTCATGCCCAGCTTGCCGAAGAGGACCATGGCGATTTTGCTGAGCACCGTGGGCTTGACGACGTCGGCGCCGAAGGTCAGCGTAAGGTCAGTCCCTCCGTCGCGCTCGGCCAGGCTGAAGCGCGAGGTGTAATCGGCGCCGCCCTGGAGGGCCTTAACCGTGGTGCTGCGGGGCGGATCGGCCTGCGCCACCCACATCTCCACGGTTTCCGACCTGCCCATCAGGGTCCGGGTTTCCTTCCAGCGCGTCCCCTCGCCGTAGGGCCCGTCGCTGAGCATCTGCACGGCGTCGATACCGGACAGGGTGGCGGCGGAACCAGGGATGTCCGAGATGACAGCCCAGACCTTTTCCGGCGTGGCATGGATGTGCTGGGTCAGGTTTGTGCTGTGTTCCATGCATCGAGCCTAACGGGGGGCGCGGACATTCGACAGGTAACTAATTTCGCGATCCCCTTGAAAAGGTAAGCATGCTTTGTGTTATTCTGACAGGGCATTGTTTGATCCCCTGGAAACGAAAGGCGGCCAGACTCATGGGCCTCGGAGACAAGATCGGTAACGAAGCAGAGCACCTGGGCGGCAAGGCCAAGGAAGCAGCCGGCAACGCCACGGACAACGACAAACTCAAGGCCGAAGGCCAGGCCGACCAGGTCAAGGCTGACGCCAAGAAGATCGGCGAAAACATCAAGGACACCTTCAAGGACTAGTCCTTCCACAGTCGAACGGCGGCGGTTTCCCATGGGGGGCCGCCGCCGTTCCTTTGCCCCCCGTCGATTGCTCCCAAACGCCGGCAGGGTTCCCTGGCCGAGCTTTTGAGGCGAGGGCGCGGACGGAGCAACCGATGGAACGGAATCGACGGCGGCGGCTACCCTTGGCCCATGACGTACGTGGACCTGAGCGCTGAAAGTGCCGCATCCGGTGGTTCGCCCTCGCTGGGCGGTTACCTGGCCACACCCTCGGGAACCGGCCCGTTTCCGGCAGTCCTGATGATCCACGAAGCCTTCGGACTGAACGATCTGGTCCGCGGGCATGCAGACCGGCTGGCCCGCGCCGGGTACCTGACACTGGCGGTGGATCTGTTCAGCGAGGGCGGCCCGCGCCGCTGCCTGGTCAGCACCATGCGGAGCATGCTCAGGGGAAGCGGCCGCGCCTTCACGGACCTGGCGACAGCCCGGACCTGGCTGGCCAATTCGCCGCTGTCCACCGGCAAGACCGGCGTGATCGGATTCTGCATGGGCGGCGGCTTTGCACTGCTCGTGGCACGCGACGGCTTCGACGCGGCCTCGGTCAACTACGGCCGCCTGCCGGGCAATCTTGAGGAAGCCCTCCGCGGCGCCTGCCCCATCGTGGCCAACTTTGGCGGGAAAGACACCACCCTCAAGGGTGCGGCCGCGAAGCTCGAGGCCGCCCTGGACAACCTCGGCATCGAACACAGTGTCAAGGAATTTCCCACCGCCGGCCACGCGTTCCTCAACGAAACCGACCTGGGCCCGGCTGCTTTACGGCCGCTGATGCGCGTCATGGGCATCGGCCCGGACCCGGAGTCCGCCCCCGAAGCCTGGCAGCGGATCGAAGACCACTTTGCCCGGCACCTGAAAGCCGGCACCTGATGGGAATTAACGACGACGGCGGGCCGCCCCGAGAGGTGACCCGCCGTCGTCGTGGTTTCGACAGGCTCAACCACCGGCCTGCCGCTGAAAGCCCTAGCTGAAGAGTTCGTTCTTGGGCTCGTTGTGCTTGACCTTCTGCCAGCCCAGCCACAGGACCAGGGCAAAGAACGGGATGGTTGCCAGGGTCCACAGCCCCAGCATAAACACCTCGCCGGTTTCGCTGGTCATGGTGTCGAAACCGATGAGCACGGTGATGGCCAGCAGGGCGACGAGTCCGGCCCAACTGGTCCACGGCGAACCGGGCATGGGCAGCGACGAGACCCGGCCCTTCTTTTTCCGCAGCGCGATCTGGCTCGCGAAGATGGAGCCCCACGTGAAGATCACGCCGATGGACGCCGAGTTCAGGGCGAGGTCGAACGCGTGGGAGCCGCCCAGCCAGATGTTCAGCAGGATGCCTACGAGGTACACGGCGGCGATGGCCAGGATACCTGCGTACGGGATGTGGCGGCTGGACATTTTGGTCAGCCACTGAGGGGCATGACCGTTGTTGGCCATGGTCCGGAAGATCCGGCCGATCGAGTACAGTCCCGAGTTGGTAGAGGACAGCGCGGCGGTGATCACGATCATGTTCATCGCGTCGCCCATCCAGCCCAGCCCCATCTGGCCGAACACGGTGACAAACGGGGACGTGCCGGCGTGGTACTGGTCCGACGGCAGGAGCATGGCCAGGAGAGACACCGAGCCCACGTAGAACACCACGATGCGGAGCACGACGGCGCGGATGGCCTTGGGGACTTCGCGCTCCGGATTTTCCATTTCGCCGGCCGTGATTCCCACCAGTTCGATCGCGTTGTAGGCGAAGATGACGGCGTTCAGGACCAGGATCATCACCAGCGCGCCCTTGGGGAACATGCCGCCCTCGCCGCTGAAGAGGTTGGTCACGGAGGCGTGTCCGGTACCGACCTGCGCGTTGGTGACCACCATGAACGTGCCCACAGCCAGGAAGATGACAATGGCCGCCACCTTCAGGCAGGAGGCCCAGAATTCGAACTCGCCGAACGCCTTGACGCTCAGCAGGTTCACGGCCACCAGCAGCACCAGCGCGGAGATGGCGGACAGTTCGACCGGGACGTTGGGGAAGAAGAACTGGAAGTACAGGCCGATCGCGATGAGTTCGGCGATGCCCGTCATGGCCCAGTTGATGAAGTACATCCAGCCGGACAGGAAGGCGCCCTTCTTGCCGAACATCTCACCGGCGTAGCTGACGAACGAGCCGGATGTCTGGCGGTACATGATGAGCTCGCCGAGTGCTCGCATCAGCAGGTAGGCGATGAGGCCGGCAATGGCGTAGGAGAAGATCAGGGCCGGGCCGGTGGAGGCAAGGCGGCCGCCGGCACCCATAAAGAGTCCGACGCCGATGGCGCCGCCCATCGCGATCATGGTCACGTGGCGGCGGCTCAGGGTCTTTTTGTAGCCCTCGGCGCTGAGGGAAGAGTCGACGGCGGAGGATGGTGCCGTCTGGCTCTGAAGTTCTGTGGGGGTACTTTGAGGCACAGCAATTCCTTGTGGGTAGGGGATGGCCGGCACCCGAAACGTCGGGAGTTTTTGTCCAGATAATTCAGTTTTTAGGCCCGTTTGGGGCAATTATCTGGACAAAAACTCTCAGGACGTCGAAGTTCGCACGGCCTGTTTATCCTACAAGATTCAAGCCGGAGCGAGTGACGAGGGCTACACTCAACCGCGGTTAAGCCGAATTATTGCCACCATCATGGGAGATCCGCAGAACAATATTCCGCTTCCTGCCCAAATGATCGGTCCGGCCGGAAACTTATCCGGCCGGAGCCAACACGCCCTTGTCCATCGAATACCGCAGCCAGCGCCCTGATTCGTCAGTCCGGGAGTTGCCGCTCTTCGTCGCGCACCGGGCAAACCAGTCGCGGAGGGCGCGGTCGTGGCTGACCATGACCAGGGTCCCGGTGAAGCGGGCGAGGGCCTCTTCGAGCTGCTCCACCAGCACGGGCGCCAGGTGGTTGGTGGGTTCGTCCACGATCAGCGTTCCGTAGCCGCCCAGCAGCAGCCGGGCCAGTGCCAGCCTGCGCTGCTGGCCCGCGGACAGGCTGCCCACGGGGACGTGGAACTCGGTGGTGCGGAACAGTCCCAGGCGCAGGAGGGCCTCGGCGTGCTCGTCGATGTTGCCGCCGAGGCCTGCCGCGAAGGCCGGGAGCAAACGGAGCGCGGGCCGTTTGGGCAGTTCGAGTTCCTGCTGCAGGTAGCCGATCCGCGCAGGCCGGTGGACGAGCCCTTCGGCCGGCTCCAGGGTTCCCGCCAGCACGGACAGCAGGGTGGATTTGCCCGCACCGTTGGGGCCGGTGATGAGGATCTTCTCGCCCATGCGTGCCGCGAAGTCAGTGCGGCCCAGGCGGCCAGGGACGCTGACACCCCGGGCAACAAGGACGGCCGACGCCGGCAGGAGGGTCTCGCCCCCGGCTTCCGCGGGTGCCGCAAAGGCCGCCGCCTCCGCCCCGGCCGGAGCCGCCGTCCCGGACGGCGCCTCCGGATCCACAGCCAGCTCCGCCGCAAGCCGCAACGGCACGGGCGGCCGGTCCACGGGGGCCGCTTCCAGCCGGCGGAGGCGTTCCTGCGCGTTGCGGACCTTGCTGCTCGCGGCCTTCTGCCAGGTACCGGCCTTGAAGTCGAAGCCCACCTTGTCGTTGTCGCGCTTGCGGGCGTAGCCCATTTTCCCTGCCACGGTGTCCGCCTGCTGCTGCTCGGCCGCCATCGCGTCGATCCACTCGTGGTACTGCTGGACCCAGCGCTGGCGTTCGGCGGCCTTCTCACGGAGGTAGCCGTCGTAGCCGTTGCCAAACCGGGTCACGGCACGGCGCTCGGCATCAACCTCAATCACGGTGGCCGCCACTTTGCGCAGCAGCACACGGTCGTGGGACACCACCACCACAGTGCCGCGGTGGGCGGCCAGCCGGTCCTCCAGCCAGGCGGTTCCGCGGGCGTCGAGGTGGTTGGTGGGCTCGTCCAGGAGCAGGATGTCCGCCGGATCGGCCAGGACACAGGCCAGCGCCACGCGTTCCTGCTCGCCGCCGGAGAGCGACCCCAGCGTCCGATTCCGGTCCAGGCCGCCCAGGCCCAGCCGGTCCAGCGCGGCCTCCACCCGGGACTCGGCAGCGTAGCCTTCGCGCAGCTGGTACTCCGTCTGCAGCCTGCCGTAGGTTTCCAGCTCGTCGTCCTCGGCGTCGGCGAGGCCGGCCTCCAGCCGGTCAAGCTCAGCTTCAAGGGCACGCAGCGAGGCGAGTGAAGCGTCGACGGCGGCGCCCACAGTGAAGGATTCCGGCAGGCCGTGTGTCTGGGCCAGGTAGCCCACCCGGCCGTGGCTGACCGCAGTTCCCTCGTCGGGCGCTTCCAGCCCGGCCAGGATCCGGAGCAGCGTGGATTTGCCGGCACCGTTTTCGCCGACGATGGCAACATGCTCACCGGCAGTGATGACCAGGTCGATTCCGTCCAGCAGCTGCCGGTCGCCGTAGCCGTGGGAGACGCCGGAAAGGTTCAGGTGTTCAGTCAAGGCAAGTCCTCGCAAGATTCCGCTGTGTGGCCGCCGGAGCGGGTGCTCGACAGCGGCCCTGGATTCGGGGAACAGTCCGGCATTGCCGGGCTGCTGCTCAGGACTTCATCGCTCCAGCGTGCCCGGCGAACGTGCGCACGTCAAGCCGGGACACCACAGGTGACACCATAATTCGCCGCAAAGTCTTGACGTGACGTCATAGTGACGTCAGAATGGTGTCATGCAGCTTAATCAGTACGTATCAGCCGTCCAGCACCAGCTGGACGTCGCCGCCGGGGCGGGAGGCCAGGAAGCCCTCGCACTCAGCGAACGCCTCACTCCTGCCCTCGAATCGACCCTCCGCCTGGTCCTGCTCGAAGCCCTCTCCGACGCCGCCAGCGAGATCACCCTTGAGCTGGCCCCGGCGTCAGTGGAGGTCCGGCTCCGGGGACGTGATCCGGAATTTGTGGTCACGAGCCCGCCCGCCGCCACCGAGTTCGAGGCCGTTACGGAGCGGTCCAGCCAGCCCGCCAGGCAGGCCATGGAAGAGTTCGACGGCGCCAGCACCTCCCGCACGACGCTCCGCCTTCCGGATCACCTCAAGCAGCAGGTGGAAGAAGCTGCAGGCCTCGAAGGGCTGTCGGTGAACTCCTGGCTGATCAGGGCGGTGGCCGATGCCCTCAACGGCACCCAATCATCGCACCGGCCGGCGCGTCGGGACCCGGACGAGCAGACCTACACAGGATGGGCACGCTAATGAAGACCTTCGAAACAACCCAGCCAATCGCCGTCATGGTTGACGTTTCCGTCCGCGCCGACATCCGGATCCTCGCCGGCAACCGAACCGACACCGTGGTCAATGTGCAGCCACGCAGCGCCACCCGTTCCCTGGACATCAAAGCGGCCGAGCAAGCCACCGTGGACTATTCCGAGGGCCGCCTGCAGGTACGGCTCCATCCCCTGCGCCGCTACAGCTGGTTCGGCGACGGCGGCGCCGTGGACATCACCATCGAAGTTCCCATCGGTTGCAGCCTCGAGCTGAAGTCCGGCATGGGCGATCTCCAGTGCGAGGGAGAATTCAGCTCGGCCGACCTGAAGACCGAAATGGGCCACGTCCGGATGGACCATTGCACGGACCTCCGGGTCCACACGGGCATGGGCGATGTCACCGTGGAACGCGTCGCGGGCCAGACCGAGATCAAAACCGGCTCGGGCAAGGTCCGCATCCGGCAGCTCGACGGAACGGCCAGCGTCAAGAACGGCAATGGAGGCACACACATTGCCGATGCGGCGGGGGAGCTCAAAGTCAGCGCGGCCAACGGCGACGTCACCCTTGAACGGGCCGGCGCCACCACAACCATCAAGGCCTCCAACGGCGACATCACCGTCGGCGAGGTGGCCCGCGGAACCCTCACCCTCCAGACCGCCGCAGGGTCGCTGGCCGTCGGCGTCCGCGAAGGCAGCGCCGCGTGGCTGGACCTCAGCACCAAATACGGGCGCGTCCGCAACGGACTCGACGCCACCACCGGGCCCGGCGAGACGGACGCCAAAGTGGAGATCCGGGCCCGCAGCGCCTACGGCGACATCACCGTGCGGCGCTCCCCTGTTCACACGGGATAGAAATCCAACCGGGTAAGAACCAAGCACAAGGAAGAGTCATGGCAAGCATTCCAGCGGCCATCACCGTGGCCGGGCTGCGCAAGGCATACGGCAGCAAACAAGTCCTCGACGGCGTCGACCTCGCCGTTCCGGCGGGAACCATCTTCGCCCTCCTCGGCCCCAACGGGGCCGGCAAAACCACCATCGTCCACATTCTCTCCACCCTGATCCGCGCCGACGGCGGGGAGATCGCCGTCGGAGGGTTCGACGTCGTACGCCAGGCCGACGAGGTGCGCGGCATGATCGGGCTGACGGGGCAGTTCTCGGCCGTCGACAGCCTGCTCACCGGCGAGGAAAACCTGGCCCTGATGGGCAGGCTCCGGCACCACACTGCGGCCGAGGTCAAGCGCCGCACTGCGGAACTCCTGGCAAAGTTCGACCTCGTGGAGGCGGCCAAGAAGCCCCTGGCCACGTATTCGGGCGGCATGCAGCGCCGCCTGGACCTGGCCATGACCCTCATGGGCGATCCGGAGATCATCTTCCTGGACGAGCCAACCACGGGCCTG